>JBEVJQ010000072.1:0-16116 GCA_040510055.1 Burkholderiaceae bacterium
AGGCCGGCCGGTGCGATGAAACCGATCGGCTGGGCATAGTCCTCGAAGCCCGGGAAGCCCAACTCCGCCAACGTCGGGACATCGGGATAGTCGGAATGTCGCTTGGCGGTGGTCACGGCGAGCACGCGCAGCTTGCCGCCTGACACATGCTCGGCCACGCCGACCATCGGATAGAACATGAAATCGACCCGCCCTGCCATGACCTCGGTTAGCGCCGGCGCGTTGCCGCGAAACGGGCCGTGGTTCATTCGCGTGCCGCTCCGTTGCTGGAGCAACGCGGCCGCCAGATGCGCCGAGCCGCCCACGCCCGCCGACCCGTAGCTCACGGCATCCGGCGCACTCTTGGCCTTCGCGATCAGGTCGCCCAGCGTCTTGAACGGCCCACTGCCGCCGGCCACGATGATCTGCGGCAGCACGGCCACCTGGCTCACCGGGGTGAAGTCCTTGATCGGGTCGTACTTCATCACGCTCGGCTGCAGCAGCGGATTGACGTTGTGCGAGATGGTGTTCATCAGCAGCGTGTAGCCATCGGGCGCAGCGTGCTGGACCGTCTCGGTGCCGATGTTGCCGTTGGCGCCCGGCTTGTTCTCCACCACCACGGTCTGGCCGAGCGTGGTGCCGATGTCCTGGCCCAGCACACGCGCGAGGATGTCGGTCGGGCCGCCGGCGCTGTATCCCACGACGAGCCGGATCGGACGGTTGGGGTATTCGCTCTGGGCCGATGCCGGGTCCCCGAGGCCGACGACGGCAATGGTGGCCACGGCGGCCACGGTGGCCGCACGCAGGGCATCGCGGCGGGTGAAGCGGGTCCGGTTCATGACGCTTCCTTTCGGTTCATGACGCTTCCTTGATCGGGTCTGTCGATATGGAATCGATCGGCGAGGCGGTGTTCGTCGCTACGGAGAGGGTCGGGGAGGCGTCACCCTCGCGGGAGGCGTGACCATCGCGATCGCCCGGTGGCGGGGGGCTTCCCGAAAATGCCGGGACTCCACACGACGCCTCCAAAGCCCGCGGCGATCCGGGCGAGCCCGACGCTCCCGACGATCCGGGCGCGAACGCAGACGGACGCGGGCCGGGGCCTGGGGTCCGCAGCAGATCGGAATCGAGCTGCGCGACCGTCGGCGCGCCGCAGAGCCGCAGCGTCCGCAGCAGCTCGTCGTGCAGGATGTCGAGTGCGCGCTGCGCGCCGGCATCGCCACCGGCCACCGCGCCGTAGAGCGTGGCGCGGCCCAGGAGGACGCCCTGGGCGCCCAGGGCCACCGCCATGGCGATGTCGTTCCCGCGTCGGATACCGCCGTCCACGAGCACCGGCACTCGACCCGCGACGCCGGCGAGCACCTCGGGCAGTGCATGGAGCGTAGGCACGGCGCCGTCGAGCTGGCGGCCGCCGTGATTGGAGACGACGATCGCATCGACACCCAGCGTCGCGAGCCGTTGCGCATCATCGCTCCGGCACACGCCCTTGACGATCAGCTTGCGGGGCCAGCGGTCACGGATCCTGGCAAGCCGCGACCAGTCGAACGACGGGTCGTAGCTGCGGCCGACCGACGAAGCGATGGCCTTGGCGGTGGCGGCATTCATCTCCAGCCCACGAAGGTTCTCCATCACGGGCATACCGCGCAACAGCATGTCGAGCGCCCAGCGCGGACGCGAAGCGAAATCCAGCACGTTGCGCGCGGAGAACCGAAACGGGATCGAGAAGTGATTGTGGAAGTCGCGCTCGCGCTTGCCACCGACCGGCAGATCGACCGTGATGACGAGCGCCTCGTAGTCGGCCACGCGGGCACGCTCGACGAGCTGCCAGAAGAAGTCCTGGTTGCGCAGCACATAAGCCTGGAACCAGAGCCGGCCGGGGGCCTGGTCGGCAATCGTCTCGATCGCCGTCGTCGCGCTGCTGGACAGGGTGTACGGGATGCCGGCCTTCGAAGCCGCGCGGGCCAGCGCGAGGTCGGCCGTGCGCCAGCCGAAGCCGGCAGCACCTGTCGGCGCGATTGCTGCCGGCATCCCCGCCGGGCCGCCGACCAGTGTGCAGGCCGTCGAAGCCGGCTCGACATCGACGAGCACGCGCGGGGAAAACTGCCAGTCGGCGAAGGCGGCCCGGTTCGCGGTCAGCGTCCGCTCATCCTCGGCGCCGCCATCGTAGAACTCGAACACCGCACGTGGCAGCCGGCGCCGGGCCAACCGACGCAGGTCGTCGACGGCATAGCAGCCGGCGACATCCGAGACCGGCGGCAGCCGGCGGCCACTCATGCGGACCGCGCCTGCGTCGTCTCCGGCGCCCGTACCGTTCCGGGCGCCGGTACCGGGTCACGCGCCTGTACCGTGCCGGGCACCTGTACCGCGTCCAGCGACTGTACCGTGTCCGATCCGCCCACCGCGTCCAGCGCCGTTTCGCGCGGCCTGCCGTCAGCGTCGAAGAAACGCGTGGCCATCACCTGGCAGCGCTTGATCAAACGGGGTTCGTCGGGTCCATAGTCGGGGATGGCATTGTGGATCGTCCCCATGTTGTCCCACATCAGCACGTCACCCTCGGTCCAGCGATGGGCGTACTGGTACTGTGGCTGGGTCTGATGCGCAAACAGGAACGCGAGCGTCCGCTCGCTCTCGGCCTCGTCAAGCTCGTTGATGCGCATCGCATAGCCGGGATTGCAGTACAGGACCCGCTCGCCGGTGATCGGATGCCGCAGGAACACTGGATGGGACACCGGTGGCTTGGCGGCGCGCTGCGCCGGCGTCAGCGGCGGACGGCTACTGCCGCGCTCGCGACGCAACATCTCCCAGAACTTGTTGAAGTCGTGGAGCACCGTCATGCCATCCAGCGTGGCCTTCATCTCCTCGGGCAGCCCCCGGTAGGCGGCGTGCATGTTGCAGAACGAGGTATTGCCCAGCGGCTGGCCGTCCCGATGCGGGATGCGGATGCCGTAGAGCACGTTGGTGAACGCGATCATGCGGCTGTAGGACATGTCCGTGTGCCAGTCCTGGCCGGCGTCCGCGAGGCCGATCGGCTTGCCGTCCTCGACGATGTTCGACAGCACCATGACCTCGGGCAGGCCGGGTTCCTGATAGGCCCCGGCGACATTGATCTCGAGCGCTCCGAAGCGCTTGGCGAAATCACGGAGCTGCACCGGGGTCAGCGTCTGCCCTGGGTAGCTCAACACGCCGTGGCGGCCGAGCGCGCCGAGCAACTGGTCGAAATCCGCGTCCGACAGTGGCTGCGAAAGGTCGAGCCCCTCTACGCGGGCGCCGAGGGTGGCGCCGGTGGGGATGATGGACAGGGTCATACGGGCTCCCGGGAAGCGAGTAGTCAGGGGGCGACGCCCACAGCCTGGGAGGGGCCGCCAGAGCCCCAGTCTAGTGCGGCGGTCGCGACCCGGGAACCACGGTTGGATAATTCGAGGTTTCCGTTCTCGAAACCTTCAGCAGGCTGTCATCCAATGGACCGACTCCGCTGCCTCCAGGTCTTCACCGAGGTCGTGCGCTGCGGCAGTTTCGTCCGCGCGGCGATCCAGCTCTCGATGTCGAAGGCCACGGTCACCAAGCACGTGGCGGCGCTCGAAGCGCAGATGGGCGCCCAGTTGCTGAAGCGCAGCGCCCGGCAGGTGGCACTGACCGAGGCCGGCGCGCGCGTCCTGGACTCGGCCCGCGAACTGCTCGAACGCTACGAGGCCATCGAGGGGGAAGTCCGCGACGTGATCGACATGCCGCGCGGTGCGATCCGCATCGGTACCCCGCCTTCGTTCGGCGCCTACCACCTGGTGCGCGTGATCGGTGACTTCACGCGCCGCTACCCGGACATCGAGGTAACCGTCGTTCACGACGACGGGCGCAGCGACCTGGTCGCGGAAGCGCTGGACCTGTCCGTCCGGATCGCATCCGCGCGGAAGGATTCAAGACAGGTCGCCCAGTCGCTGCTGGTCTCGCCGCAGGTCGTCGTCGCAGCACCGTCGTACCTGAAGCGTCACGGGCGGCCGACGACCGCCGCCGACCTCGTGCGGCACAACTGCCTGCTCCACACGGTGAAGTCAGGCTCCGGTGTCTGGCGATTCGTCGGCGACCGACCGAGCGAGGTCAAGGTCCGGGGGACGATCCGATCGAACCTCGGCGACGCGATCAAACAGGCGGCGATCGCCGGCACCGGCATCTCGGTGCATCCGTACTACATGGTGTCCGCGGAGCTCGAGCGTGGCGAATTGGAGGCGTTGCTGCCGGACGAGACGCCCGAACCGATGGATATTCACGTCGTGTTCTCGACGCGGCGGAACATGCCGGCGCGAGTGCGGCGCTTGCTGGAGTTCCTGCGGGAATGGTCGCGGGATCCGCCGCAGTGGGCGGCGCGCGGCGGTGGAGGGTGACCGGCGGCCCTCGATCCGGGCAGCGGCTACCGCCCGCGGCGCCGCAGATGGTGTGATCCCAGGTCCGACGGTTGCAGCACCCCCAGCAACGCCATGTTGCGCGCCATCTCGGTCGCCAGGATGCCGATCGCATGGGCGATACCGGCCTCGCCGCCGACCGCGCCCGCATAGTTGAACGGCCGGCCGACGAAGACGAACTTCGCGCCCAGCGCCAGCGCCATCAGCACGTCGCCGCCGCGACGAAAGCCACTGTCGATCATCACGGGGTAGTCGGGTCCGAGCGCTTCGACCACCGCCGGCAGCGCACGAAGCGGAGCAATCGACCCATCGAGCTGGCGGCCGCCGTGGTTCGAGACGATGATGCCGTCGGCACCGGTGTCGCGGGCGCGCAGGGCGTCCTCGGGCGAAAGGATGCCCTTGACCACGAGCTTGTGCGGCCAGCGCTCACGGATCAGCGCCAGATGCGTCCAGTCGAGATGATCGCGGGCGCCGAATTCGCGTAGCGCCTGCGACGACAGCATCGGTGCGCCCCGACCCCTGGCGGTGTTCTCGAAGTGCGGCATCCCATGGTTCATCAGCGTACGCAGTGCCGTGCCGAACAGCCAGCGCGGGTGGGTGATGCCGTCCCAGGCGAGCCGCAGGCTCGGTCGTAGCGGCGTCGAAAACCGCGCCCGGACGTTGTTCTCGCGATTGCCGGAGACGGGAACATCGGCGGTGATGACCAACGTTTCGAACCCGGCCCGTTCGACCCGATCGACCAGTGCCAGGATCCGGTCGGGCTCGCCGGGCAGGTAGGCCTGGAACCAGGCGCCGGGATTGGCCGCACGGACCTCCTCCATCGGAATCAGCGACGAGCCGCTCATGATGGCCGGGATCCTGGCCGCGGCTGCCGCCCGTGTCTGGATCAGATCGCCCCGGTAGGCGGACAGCGCGCTGATGCCCATCGGCGCGATGCCGAAGGGCGCCGCGTAGCGCGTTCCCATCAGGGTCGTGGCCAGCGTTCGCCGCGACGAGTCGGTGAACACGCGCGTCACCCAATCGTAGTCGGCGAACGCGTTGCGATTGTCTTCGCGGGAGCGATCGGTTTCGCAGCCGCCGCTCACATAGGCAAAGATCGGGCGCGGTAGCTGGCGTCGCGCGGCAGCTTCGAAGTCGTCCAACGACAGCATGCGCTGCAGGCGGCGCGGGATCCTGCGACCGCTGGCGGAGCGCGGCGCCGTGTGGCTGGCGATCGGATAGTCCTGGAGGCGAAGTTCGGTCGGCTCCGGCGGTTTCCCGGTCTGCGGCGTTGCGCCACCGATCGGCTGATCGCGGGCAGCAGCGGGGGCGAAAACGGCGTCGTGATTCATGAAGACTCTCTCCCTCGTGAGCCGTGGAGGCGGTCGTAGTCAGTCGAGCTTGATGTTGGCTTCCCGGATCAGCGAGCCCCACTTGTCGTGCTCGCTGCGGATGAAGCGACCGAATGCCTCCGGCGTGCCGCCGAGCGGGCTGCTTCCCTCCTGGGCGAGCTTGTCCTTGACGTCGTCGCGAGCCAGCACCTTGCGGACCTCGCTGTTCAGCCGCTCTATCAGCGCCGTCGGGGTACCGGCCGGGGCGACCAGACCGGTCCAGGTCGCCGCATCGAAGCCGGGATAGCCCGATTCGCTCACGGTCGGCACCGCGGCCAGTTGCGGCGCGGCCGTGACGCGCTCGGTGGAGCTGACCGCCAACGCACGGACTCTGCCGCCGGCCGTCGAGAAATCATCGTTGCCTCCAGTTGTCGAGTGAAACCGTCGAGGTAGATTCTCTGGCAGACAAAGACATTCCGTCTATTCGATAATATGAACCCATCGATTCCTGCAGGATATGAGTCAGAGGCGTGCCGATCGACGTGCAGCTTCGCGACCTCGGTTACTTCGAGGTCATTGCCGAGATCGGCCATCTCGGCCGGGCGGCCGAGCGGCTCGGCCGCACGCAACCGGCTCTGACCAAGGCCATTGCGCGGCTCGAGGACGGCTTCGGAGCGGCATTGTTCGAGCGCAAAGGCCGCGGTATCCAGCTGACCGCCGTCGGGGCGGTATTGCTCGCTCGGGCGCGACTGGTGCGCGGCGCCACGGAGGAAGCCCTGCGCGAGGTCCGCGACTTTGCCCGCGGCAATGCCGGCCACGTCCGGATCGGATCCGGACCGGTGGCCGCCGATCACGTCCTGCCGGAGATCTGCGGGATTCTGCTCGCCGAAGCGCCGCAAACCACGATCGACATCACGATCGGGCCGAGCACGACGCTGCGTGACCGACTCCGTGATGGGGCGGTCGACTTGTTGATCGGGCTGATGCCGGAGCATGACGACTCGTTCGTCACCGAGGCGATCGTCGAAGACGTCGTGGTCGTCGCCGCCAGCGAGCGGCATCCGGTCTTCGACCTGCCCCGGGTCACGCTGCGCTCGTTGCTCGATTGGCACTGGGTGCTGCCTGCGCGTTCGACCCAGAGCCGCCAGTGGCTCGACGCCACTTTCAGGTCGCACGGCCTGGCATTGCCACAGCCACGGATCGAGACCAATTCGATCCCGCTGCTGCCGCGACTGATCGCGCGCAGTCAGTTGCTCAGCTTCGTCTCACGACACACGCTGGCCGACCGGCGCCCGCTTGGCGCGTTGCGCGAAGTGCGCTTGAAGGAGGCAACGCTGCGCCGTAGCCTCGGTGTGGCCTATCGCAGGACGGGCTATCTGTCGCCGGCGAGCCAGCGGCTGATGATGCTGTTGCGCGGCCGTGGCGAGGAACTGTTCGCCGCGGCCGGCGAGGAGTGAACTTGTGACGGCGCGCTGATGCGCAGTACTTGCGGGACAGGACACCAGGTCCGTGGCACTTTCCGGCCACCGATGAAGCCATTGACGCTCGACGTGCTGCGCCGCTACGCGGTCGCCCGGACCCTGTTCCGGCCGACGACGTTGCCCAGGGCCATCGCCCGCCTCGGCTTCATCCAGGCCGACCCGATCCGCGCCCCGGCCCGTGCCCAGGACCTGACGCTGCGCCATCGGGTCATCGACTACCGGGCCGGCGATCTGGAGCGGCGCTACCCGCGGCTCGGCATCGAAGAGGACTTCTTCGTCAACTACGGCTTCATCCCGCGAGCGACCCATCGGTTGATGCATCCGCGGACCGCGCGTCGGGTCTGGACGCCGCAGCGGCGCGCCCAGGCCGAAGCCGTTCTCGAGTTCGTCCGCGAGCGCGGCGTCGTGCATCCGCGCGACGTCGACCTTCGATTCGCGCACGGCAAGTCGCGCAATTGGTTCGGCGGGACGAGCAAGGACAGCACGCAACTGCTCGACGAGATGCACTATCGGGGGCTGGTCCGCACCGCCCGGCGCGCGGGCGGAATCCGACTCTACGCTCCTCGCCTGGAGCACGAAGCCGCCGCCAACGCCGATGCCGCGTTCGATGCCTTGCTCGACATCGTCGTGCGCCTGTATGCGCCGTTGCCGCAACCGATGCTCGGCAGGCTCGCGAGCCAGCTCGTGCGCGGCACGCCACAATGGCAGGCCGATCGCGCCGATGCAGTGCGACGGGCACGCGAGCGACTGGCGTCGGCCACCGTCGACGGCATGGCCTGGCTCTGGCCCGCGGACGAGAACCCGGCATCGCGGCGCTACGCTCCCGACGACGCGGTCAGGCTGCTCGCGCCATTCGACCCGATCGTCTGGGACCGGCTGCGGTTCGAGCGCCTCTGGGGATGGTCGTATCGCTTCGAGGCCTATACGCCGGCCGCGCTTCGCGTCCGCGGGTACTACGCGCTGCCGATGCTCTGGGGCGATGCCGTCATCGGCTGGGGGAACCTCGCCGTTCGCGACGGTCGGCTCGATGCGAGCTTCGGCTACGCGAGCGGCTGTGCGCCGCGAAGTACAGCCTTTCGGCGCGCGCTCGACGATGAACTCGGCAGGATGAGAGTGTTCCTCGGACTGGGCGTCGATTCTCGTGGTGCAGACGCGGTTGTTTGACAGGGTGCCTGGTCGCCACTAGACTTGTGGACACTGTCCACAAACTTCGGCTCTCGGAGCAGGACCGTAAGGGCAAGGCCCTGGCCTGATCCTCGATCGTTTGCAACCGGGCCGGACCATCATGATCACGATCACCGCATTCAAGTGGGTACCGCCATTCGCTCAGGGGCAGGTTCGGGACCATCGCGTCCGCTGGGTGCTCAACGAGGTCGGCTGGCCATACCAGGTCAAGCTGCTGGACAGCGAGGATCAGCAGTCCGACACCTACCGGGCCGACCAGCCGTTCGGGCAGGTGCCGGTGATGGCGGAGGATGGTCGTCCGACGCTGTTCGAAACCGGCGCGATCGTGCTCGACGTGGCGCTGCGCAGTGGCAAGCTGCTACCGCAGAACGAGGGCGAGCGCGGCCTCGCGCTGAGCTACCACTTCGCCGCGTTGAATTCGATCGAGCCGTTCCTCATGAACCTGGCCGAGGTCGATTTCTTCATGACCGACGAGGCGCAGAAGAAGGCGCGGCGGCCCGGTGTCGTCGAGATGGTCGAGCAGCGACTGGGTGCGCTGGAACGAGCGCTGGGCGATCGCGAGTATCTCGTGGGCGGCCTGTTCACGGTCGCCGACCTGATGACGGCGTCGGTGCTCAAGATCGCGCGCTCGGTCGAGATCCTGCCGCGATTCCCGCGACTCGACGCCTGGCAGGCCCGGATCTGCGAGCGCCCGGCGTATCGGAAGGCGATCGGCGACCAGTGCGACGTCTTTGCGAAGCACTCGCCGCGCGACATGAAGTATCCGCCAGAGGTGATCCGGCAGTTCGAGGCGGGTTGATCCCGCAGGTCGTGAACCACCCGCCCCCTGCGACCCGATACTCGTCGCTTGCGAGGGCGAGCGGTCCACGATCCGGTCACGTCATTCGTTGCTGCCGCTGGTCAGGCCCAGCACTGCCAGCAGCGACTGGAAGACGTTGTACAGGCTCAGGTACACCCCGAGGGTCGCACTGATGTAGTTGTCCTCATAGCCGTCGCGGACGCGCTTCAGGTCATGCAGGATGAAGGCCGAGAAGATGCCGACGGCCATCACCGACAGCGCGAGCATCAGCGCACTCGACTGGATGAAGAAGTTGGCGATGAAGGCGACCATCAGCACGATGGCGCCGATGAACAGCCATTTGCCCATCGCCGAGAGGTCACGCTTGATCACCGTGGACAACGTGGCCATCCCGAGGAACACCGCGCCGGTCCCGGCGAAGGCGGTCATCACCAGGCTGGCGCCGTTGCTCATGCCCAGCACGACCCCCAGCAGGCGCGACAGCATCAGGCCCATGAAGAAGGTGAAGGCGAGCAGCAGCGGCACGCCAGCGGCCGAGTGCTTCGTTTTCTCGATCGCGAACATGAAGCCGAATGCGCCCACCAGGAACACCACGAGACCGACGCCCGGTGACAGCGCGCCGGAAAGGCCGGTGGCCAGGCCCATCCAGGCACCGAGCACCGTGGGAACCATCGACAGGGCCAGCAACCAATAGGTGTTGCGAAGGACCCGGTTGCGCTCGGCCGCGCTGCCGAGTGCCCCGGAGTGGGGAAGGGTCTGGACCGACGTGTTCATCGAGTTCTCCTGCCGACCGCGGAGCGGTCGCTTGGTTGTGGCGGACTTGCCGGCGCGCAGGCCGGGGAAAGGAACGAGGGAGCCGGAACGGAGCCGGGCGCGATCCGCCGAGGACATCTGCCGAGGGGTGTCCATCGAGGGAGAGACACGGGGAACACAGTAGACCATCGGACGTTTCGAGAAAAGCAGTTTTATTGGCATCATTAGTGCGGTTTTTATTGAGTATTGGACCGCCGGATGAACTACCGCCATCTGCATCACTTCTGGGCCGCCGCCAAGGCAGGGGGCGTCGTGCGCGCCGGCGAGCAGCTGCACATCACGCCGCAGACGCTATCCGCCCAGATCAAGCTGCTCGAGGAGGCGCTCGGCTGTGCGCTGTTCCAGAAGTCGGGCCGCAACCTGGAACTGACGCCCGAAGGCCGTACGGCGCTGATCTACGCCGACCAGATCTTCGCCCTGGGCGCGGAACTGGAAGCGGCACTCGGCGGCCAGCGCGACGGGATCCGGGTGCTGCACTTCCGTGTCGGCATCTCCGATGCCGTACCCAAGCCGATCGCCTACCGGCTGATCGAGCCGGCCCTGGCGGTCGACGAGACCGTGCGCCTGATCTGCCACGAGGGCCCGTTTCGCGACCTGCTCGGGCAGTTGTCGGTCCATCGGCTGGACCTGGTGATCGCCAACGAACCGATGGGACGCCGCACCAGCGTCAAGGCGTTCAATCACCCACTGGGTACGACCGGCATGGCGTTCTTCGCGGCGCCGGCACTGGCCCCACGGATCGCAGCCGACTTCCCGGCCAGCCTCGACGGCGCGCCGATGCTGTTTCAGGGTGCGGCCTCGGTCATGCGCCAGCGGCTCGAGGTCTGGCTGGCCGAGCGCGGCCTGCACCCGCAACTGGTCGGTGAGTTCGACGACGCCGCGCTGCTGAAGGCGTTCGGTGGCGAAGGGCGCGGTGTCTTCATCTCGCCGACCGCAATCCAGGCCGAGACCTGCGCCCAGTACGGCGTGCAGGTGGTGGGCCACTCGGCGGACCTGGCCGAGGAGTACTACGCGATCTCGGTCGAGCGGCGGATCTCGCACCCGTGCGTGGCGGCGATCACGCGCGCCGCGCGCGGGCGGTTCCTGCGGCAGGACGGGGCGGCCGAGGGGCGCGAGCGGGCCGCGACGGGTTGACCCACCCTACCCGAACCGCGGCGATCGCTTCTCGATGAAGGCCGTTACTGCCTCACGATGATCCGCCGTCTTGTGGGCGATGGCCTGGTACCCCGCCGACAACTCCAGCAACGTCTCGAGCGACAGTTGCTGGCCCTCGCGCAACAGCCGCTTGGTCATCCGGACGACGCCACCGGGATTGGCGGCGATCCGGTCGGCGAGACCCCGTGCGGTGGCCCGGAGCTGGTCGGAGGGCACGACGCGCGACACCAGGCCGCAGGCCAGCGCCTCCTGCGCCGTGATCGCATCGCCGGTGAACGCCATCTCGGCGGCCTTGGCCATGCCGACCGCGCGCGGCAGCAGCCAGGCGCCGCCATCGCCCGGGACAATGCCCACTCGCACGAAACTCTCGGCGAAGGTTGCGTTCTCCGACGCAATCCGCAGGTCGCACATGCACACCAGGTCGAGTCCGGCACCGATCGCCGGGCCGTTGACCGCGCAGATCACCGGCACGTCCAACGGATAGAGCGCCCGCGGGATGCGCTGGATGCCCTGCCGGTACTCCTCGCGGATGGCGTCGGGCGTGAGCGCATCGTCGAAGAACCGGCGCATGTCCTTGACGTTGCCGCCAGAGCTGAAGACCGGCCCTTCGGCCGTGAGGATCACGGCCTTGACCGTCGGGTCCCGCCGGATCTGGTCGCAGGCGTCGACGAATTCCTCGACCGCGGTATTGCCGGTCAGCGCATTGCGTGTTTCCGGCTGGTTCATCGTCAGGGTCAGGATCGGGCCATCCCGATCGGTCTGAAGAAAAGGCATCCGTCGTCTCCGAAAAGTGCTCGATGGGGTGGTCGATTCAGTGATCGATTCAGTGCTCGACCTGGTGGTCGATTCAGTCCTCGATCTCGGTGGCCACCTGCAGCAGCTCCAGGGTCGAGCCGTGGTGGCCGTCGACCAAGGCGCGACCGGCGACCGCGTGCCAGTACGACTCGGACCCGGCGGTGGAACGCCAGGCATGCAGGCGCCGGGTAAAGAGCTGCAGGTCGTACTCGGCGGTGAAGCCGATGGCGCCGTGGATCGAATGAGCGAATTCGGCCACGGCTCGTGCCGCCTCGCTGGTACGCGCCTTGGCGATCGCGGTCCGCAATGGATCGGGCCGCCAGCCGTCGCCCTGGCCGCCGAGCCGTGCCGCCATCCGTGCGGCGAACACTTCTTCGCTCATGACCGCCAGCTGGTGCTGGATCGCCTGGAACTTGCCGATCGGGCGTCCGAATTGAGTGCGGTCGTTCGCGTACTGGAGGGTTCGCCGGAATACCTCCATCATCGCACCGCTGGACTGCACCGCCATCACGCAGGCGAGCAGCCGGCGGAGCAGTCCGGGCTCGCTCCGCGCCCCGGCCGACGCCACAGTCTCGGCCCCCGCGGGCGCCGCGGTATTCGCCGCGGTAGACGCCGCAGCCGCGGCCCCGACCGAAGCCGCGTCGTCGGCCACGACCGGCGTCGCAGCCTCGGCCACCGCCGACGCCGACCACGACATCGACCGGTCGAGAACGAACGCCGCTGGGCCGGCCTCGGCCGCATCGGCGGGCAGCAATGCCCAGCCGCGCGGATGCTGGACCAGCACGTGGTCGGCCACCGCGCCCAGTGTCACCGTGGCCGCAGCGAGGCTGCCGTCGTCGCGCAACTGGCCCTCGGCCAGCGCGATGCTCCCGGCGGGCCGTGGGACGCCGGCCTCGGCAAGCAGCGCGCGGGCGAGCATCGTTTCGGCCAGCGGGACCGGCAGGGCATGCTCGCCCGCGGCTGCCCAGACCTCGAAGACCGCGCCGAGCGCCAACCCGGCGCCTCCCTGGTCCTCGGGCACCAGCGCATCGGCGAAGCCGAGCGCTTCGAGCTGGTCCCAGAGCGAGCGGGCCGCCTCTCTGCCCTGTGATTCTCTTCCCCGTGATTCTCTGCCCTGCGCTCCTTCGCCCTGCGCTCCTCTGTCCTCTGATTCCCCACCCTCGATCGCGCGCACTCGTTCGGCGCTGCATTGTTCGCGCAGCACGGCGCGGGCGGCATCGGCAAGCAAATCGTCCATATCGTTCAGTCCCGATCGATGGGTCAGCGCAGACCGAGGCCGCGGGCGATCATCCCGCGCAGGATGTCGCGCGTGCCGCCTCGCAATGAGAACGACGGCGCGACTTCGGTCACGTACTTCAACGTGAGCAGCAGGTCCAGCGGCACCTGGACCGGGTCGCGGCCATGGAGGTCGTCGGCGATCGCCGCCGGGATCATCTGCTCGAGGGTAGTCCCTAGCTCCTTCACCAGCGCCGCCTCGATGATCGGACTCTCGCCGCGGGACAGCTTCTCCTGGACCGCGATCGACATCGCCCGCAGCGGCGCGAGCTGGGTGAAGACCCGGCCGGCCAACGTCAGCGCCGCTTCGCTGTGGCCGGCCGGGGTTCGGACCCATTCCAGCCACTGGTCGAACAGCACGATGCTGGAGTAGAGCCGCTCGGGGCCGCTGCGCTCGAACGCGAGCTCGGCGGTCACCTGTTGCCAGCCCTGGCCTTCGGCGCCGATCAGGCTGTCGGGCGCCAGGCGCACGTTGTCGAAGAACACCTCGCAGAAGTGGCTGTCGCCCGACAGGTCGGTGATCGGTCGCACCGTTACCCCGGGCAGCGACAGGTCGACGATCACCTGCGACAGCCCCTTTTGCCGGTCAACGGCGTCACCGGAGGTGCGCACCAGCGCGATCATGAACTGGCAGTGCTGCGCGTTGGTCGTCCAGATCTTCTGGCCGTTGAGCACGAACCCCTGCGCATCCGGCACGGCCCGCGTCTTCACGCTCGCGAGATCGGAGCCGGCGTTGGGCTCGCTCATGCCGATGCAGAAGAACGCCTCGCCGGCGCAGATCCTCGGCAGATAGAACTGCTTCTGCGCCTCGGTGCCGTACTTCAGTATCAGCGGACCGCTCTGCCGGTCGGCGATCCAGTGCGAACCCACGGGCGCACCGAAATTCAGGAACTCCTCGACCAGCACGAAGCGCGCGAAGGGGCTGCGGCCGCCACCGCCGTACTCCTTCGGCAGGGTGACGCCGACCCAGCCGCGGCGGGCGAGTTCACGGCTGAATGCGGTGTCGTAGCCGCCCCAGGATCGGGCGCGCACGTGCGCCGGGATCTCCTTGACTGCTGCGCGCAGGAAGGCCCGGACCTCGCTGCGCAACGCCTCGTCCTCGGGCGGGATGCGGGTCGGCATCAGGGAATCGAGGGCGTTCATGCTCACTGTTGCTCCACCTTCGCCTCGGACGCCACCTGCTTCCAGAGCTTGATCTCGCCGAGCTGGAAATCGCGCAGTTCCTGCGGCCCGCCGGTCATCACTTCGGCCCCGAGCCGCGAGTAGAACTCACGCGTCTCCGGTTGGCGCGCGATGGCCGTCAACAGTTCGGCCAGCTTGTTCGCCTCCGCAGCAGGGGTGCTCGAAGAGACCATCGCCGCGACCCAGGTGTAGGCGGTGTAGCCCGGTAGTCCGGCCTCGGCGGAGGTCGGGACATCGGGCATCGCCGGCGTGCGTCGGTCGGCGGCCACCGCGAGCGCGCGCACGCGCCCGCCCTTGGCCAGTTCGACCGCGCTGGTTATCTCGGCGAAGGTGAACTGTACCGAGCCGCTGGCCACGGCGGTCAGCGCGTCGGCCGCGCCCTTGTACGGCACGTGATAGGTCTGGATGCCAGCCTTCTGGTTGAACAACTCCGCCATCAGTTGATAGCCGGCCGAGCCCGCTCCGTAGTTCAGCTGCCCGGGCTTCGCCTTCGCCGCGGCGATCAGCTCGGCCTGGGTCTTTGCCCCCGTTTCGGCCGGCGCGATCAGCAGCGCCGGCGAGCGCATCATCATCGACAGCGGGGTCAAGTCCTTGACCGGGTCGTAGGGGAGCTGCCGGAACAGCGCCGTATTGACCGCCAGCGTCGAATTGCTGCCGATGAACACGGTGTAGCCATCAGCGGGCGCACTCAGCACCTGCTTGACGGCGATGAAGCCGTTGCCGCCCGCACGGTTCTCGACGACCACGCTCTGGCCGGTCAGCTCCTGCAGCTTCTTCGCGAAGTACCGGGCCGAGGTGTCCGTCCCGCTGCCCGGGCCGAACGGCACCACGAACCGGATCGGATGCGACGGGAATGCCTGGGCGTGAGCAGCCGGCATCGAAACCAGGGCGGACAAGATCAGAGCGGAGGCGATCGGACCGGAGCCGGTCAGACGGAAGGAGGTCAGACGGAAGGAGGTCAGACCGAAGGAGGTCAGACCGAAGGAGGTCAGACGGGAGCAGGTCAGGCGGAAGGGGGTCGGGCGGGAAGCGCTTGGGCCGCCGGCGCTCGGACCGGACGGGCGCAGGCCGCCGGCCATCATGGCCGCGGCGCGCTGGCGTGCGTGCATGGGGTGACTCCTCTCGTCTTCTGATATGTCGTGGCGAAGGCGCGTCGGCCCTAGGGCGGTGGACGCGGCTGCCCCTGATCCCCAATCTAGATCGCGGAGAAGGCGCCGTCCAATATTACGGTGGAAGGGCAGGCCGCTGGAACGCGACGACTTCGCGCTGGCAGTCTCGGCGCGGACCACGCTGGGCGCCCGGGACGCGATCGCGCTGGCCGAGGCCGCGAACGAGCCGTTCATCATGTACCCGGCCGATCAGGTGCCCGGCCTCTCGGCCCTCGCGCTGCTGCGCTGCCAGTTGTCCGGCTTCCGACCCCAGATCGAACAGGAAGCGCGGCAGGTCCAGACCATCATGAACCTGGTGGCCTCGGGGCTGGGCGTCGGGCTGGTGGCAAGCGTCGCCCGTCAGGCCGCGCCCCCCGGGGTCAAGTGCCTGCGGTTGACGGATACGCCGGAGGGATTCCACGTCGGAATCGCGCTCGTCCACCTCGGGCGGGGAGCGCCGCGGCTGGTGGAGCGGGTCGTGGCGCATGCGGTGGAGGTGTTTCATCGCGAACAGCTCGCGCGCGCTTGATGTATCGTGAATCGACGAAGCGGAGAGACCAGGCCGCTCGCGCCTGCTCTACACGCCGACCACGGGAGAAGACG
>JBEVJQ010000073.1:0-9379 GCA_040510055.1 Burkholderiaceae bacterium
CGCGATCGCAGCCAGCGCCTCCGGCGCGGTCCAGGCGCGTGAGTTCCGCTCGTCCGACGTGCATCCGGCCGACTACCCGACCGTCGAGGCGGTGCGCCAGATGGGCAAGGCGCTGAAGGAGCAATCGAACAACAAGCACGGGATCAAGCTCTACCCGTCGGGCGCGCTCGGCGCCGAGCGCGACACAATCGAGCAGCTGAAGATCGGCGGGCTCGACATGATGCGGATCAATGCCGCCGTGCTCAACAATAT
The DNA here is from genome assembly GCA_040510055.1 of Burkholderiaceae bacterium. Taxonomy (GTDB): domain Bacteria; phylum Pseudomonadota; class Gammaproteobacteria; order Burkholderiales; family Burkholderiaceae_E; genus Lautropia. Next base: position 253 of record JBEVJQ010000073.1, read on the forward strand.
CGTCCCCGAGACCGTCGCCGTTTCATTGCCGTTCCTGTTTCGCTCGACCGAGCATATGCGGCAGACGCTCGACGGGCCCATCGGCCAGGAGATCCTCGATGCAATGGCGGGACAGGGGATGATCGGCCTGGCGTTCTACGACAGCGGCGCGCGCTCGATCTACACCGGCAAGAGGCCGATCAAGAGCCTTGCGGAGTTGAAGGGGATGAAGATCCGGGTCCAGCAGTCGGACCTGTTCGTCGCGATGATCGAGGCGATGGGGGCCAACCCCACGCCGATGCCCTACGGCGAGGTCTATACGGCGCTCAAGACCGGGATCGTCGACGGGGCCGAGAACAACTGGCCCTCGTACGAATCGTCGCGGCATTTCGAGGCGGCCAAGTACTACAACGTGACCGAGCACTCGATGGTGCCCGAGGTGCTGGCGTTCTCGAAGAAGATCTGGGACACGTTGTCGAAAGACGACCAGGCGCTGATCCGCAAGACGGCCAGGGAGTCGGTGCCCTACATGCGCAAGCTGTGGGACGAACGCGAGGCCAAGTCGCGGCGGACCGCCGAAGGTGGCGGTGCCCAGGTGGTCATGATCGACGACCGCAAGGCGTTCGTCGATGCGATGGCGCCGGTCTACGCCAAGTTCGCCAACACGCCGAAGCTGCAGGACCTCGTCAAGCGTATCCGCGAGGCCAAATGAAGGGTCGCGCGGGGACGACCCACCGCTGCGGCGGCAGTCGCCCCTGGCGCAAGGCGCTATTCGATCAGGACCTTCGCCTCCTTGACGAGCACGGCGAATTTCTCGGTCTCGTCGTTGATCCGTGACGCCATCTCGGCGGGACTGTCGCCGATCGGTTCGGCCCCGATCTCCTCCATCCGCTTGCCGAACTCGGGCGACCGGATGACCTTGACCGCTTCCGCACTCAGCCGTGCCAGCACGTCCTTCGGCGTGGCCGCCGGTGCGAGGAGGCCGAACCACGTGCCGATGTTGAAGTCTTTGTAGCCGGCTTCTTCGAGGGTCGGCACGTCGGGCAACGCGCCCGAGCGGCGGCCCGTCGTCACCGCCAGCGCGCGGAGTCGCCCGCTCTTGATGTGCTGCAGCACCGGCGTCACGGTATCGAAAGCGAGCGTGATCTGCCCACCGAGCAGATCGGTCGCCAGCGGAGCGCTCCCCTTGTAGGGGACATGTACGAGTTCCGTCCCGGTGACGTTCTGGAATTTCGTTCCGATCAGGTGCTGGGCCGTGCCGTTGCCGTTGGAACCGTAGCTGTATTTGCCCGGCTGCGCCTTCAGCAGGGTGACCAGTTCGCTGACCTTCGCCGCTGGCGTGCTGGCGTTGACCGTCAGCACATTCGGGACGAGCGCAATCGTGGTGATCGGCGCGAGGTCGCGACGGAAATCGTAGGGCAGCTTCTTGTAGACGCTGGAGGCGATCGTGTGATGGACCGCGCCGACCACCAGCGTGTAGCCGTCGGGTTTGGACTTGACGACATAGTCGGCGCCGAGGGTGGCTCCAGCACCGGGCCTGTTCTCGACGATCACCGGCTGGCCGAGACTTTGCCGCAGCTTGTCGGCCAGCGCGCGCGCCAGGACGTCGGTGGTGCCGCCGGGCGGGAAAGGCACGACCAGGTTGATCGGCCTGCTGGGCCAGGTCTGGGCCGCCAGGCTGCCGGAACAGAGGGCGGCAGCCAGGCCCACACCGAGGGCTTTGGTCGCCCGACGGCGATTGGGGTTCAGAAAGAGCGTCATTCGTTGTCTCCAGTCAAGCTTCGAGGGCGCGGGCCGTAACGGGTAGCCGCGCCAGCATTGGCGGTTTTGTCTGTGGCGCCAGCGCGGCGCCTTGCGGTCACCGGCGCGGCACTTCGCGGTCGCGCCGGCGTGGCGGTCGCGCTGGCGTGGAGGCTGGCGGTCGCGCCGACGTGGTGGTCGGCGGTCGCGCCGAAGCGCAGGGTCGGTTGGCGCCGGCGCGGCGGTTGGCGGTCGCGCCGGCGCGGCGGTTCAGGCCGCCCGGCGCTCGAAGGCAGCGGCGATCAGGTCGCAGACGGCCTCGGTGACCTGGGCCGTGGTCGCCGTGCCACCGAGGTCGCGGGTGTGCAGCGACGTGTCGCCGGTGACCTGCTCGATCGCGGCCATCACGCGACCGGCGGCTTCGGTCTCCCCGAGGTGCTCGAGCAGCATGACCACGGACCAGAACGTCCCGACGGGATTGGCCAGGCCCTTGCCCATGATGTCGAAGGCCGAGCCGTGGATCGGCTCGAACATCGACGGGTAGCGCCGCTCCGGATCGATGTTGCCCGTCGGGGCGATGCCCAGGCTGCCGGCCAGGGCCGCCGCCAGATCGCTGAGGATGTCGGCGTGCAGGTTGGTGGCGACGATCGTGTCGAGCGTGGTGGGCTTGTTGACCATCCGGGCGGTCATCGCGTCGACCAGTTCCTTGTCCCAGTTGACGTCGGGGAACTCGCCGGCGATCTCGGTCGCGATCTCATCCCACATGACCATCGCATGGCGCTGCGCGTTGCTCTTGGTCACGACGGTCAGCTGCTTTCGCGGCCGTGATCGTGCCAGCGTGAACGCGTACCGCAGGATGCGTTCGACCCCGGCGCGGGTCAGGATCGAGACATCGGTCGCGGCCTCGATCGGGTGGCCCTGGTGGACGCGGCCGCCGACGCCCGAGTACTCGCCTTCCGAGTTTTCGCGGACGATGACCCAGTCGAGGTCGTTCGGGCCGCAACGCTTGAGCGGCCCATCGATCCCGGGGAGGATCCGGGTCGGGCGCACGTTCGCGTACTGGTCGAGTCCCTGACAGATCTTCAGTCGCAGCCCCCAGAGCGTGATGTGGTCGGGAATGTCCGGGTCGCCGGCCGAGCCGAACAGGATCGCGTCCTTGCCGCGCAACGCATCGAGGCCGTCATCGGGCATCATGACGCCGTGCGTCCGGTAGTAGTCGCCGCCCCAGTCGAAGTTCTCGAAGACGAAGCGAACACTGGCGCTCCCTGCGGCCACCGCCTCGAGCACTTTCTGGCCGGCAGGAACGACTTCCTTGCCGATACCGTCTCCGGGAATGCAGGCGATCTGATAGGTCTTCATTGGGTGTCTCCGTGATCGGGTTCGTGGAGACCGAACTGTAGGTCTTGCGCCGGGGGCCGGCGCGGCGCTAGAGTCAAGCCGTCGTTAACCTGAAGCGAACAATCGACCGACGGCGTCCGCGTCCCGTGGTCGCAGGACACTAGCTGCCATCGCTTGCGGAGGTCCGATGGGCAAGGCCATTCAACCGGCGGACCTGGGCTTCTTCTCGGTCCTTGCCGCTTCCGGCAGTCTCGGTGCGGCGGGTCGGGAACTGGGGATCACGACACCGGCGGTCAGCAAGCACCTCGCGCTGATGGAGAGCCGCCTCGGCGTCTCGCTCCTGAACCGGACCACGCGGCGGATGAGCCTCACGCAGGAAGGCGCCACCTACCTGCAATATGCGCGCCGCATCCTCGGCGAGATCGACGAGATGGAGCAGTCGATCGGCGTCGCGAAAGAAACGCCGCGCGGCTTGCTGCGGGTCAACGCGACGCTGGGATTCGGGCGCAGCCAGGTGGCGCCGGTGGTCTCGCGCTTCGTCAAGCGCTACCCGCAGGTCGAAGTGCTGTTGCAGCTGTCGGTCGACCCGCCGCCGCTGTCCGAGGATGCTTTCGATGTCTGCATCCGCTTCGGCGCCCCGCCGGACGCGCGCGTCATTGCCCGCCGCATTGCGCCGAACCGCCGGCTGCTCTGCGCTGCGCCCGCTTACCTGGCCCGACATGGAACGCCCCAGGTGCCGGAGGATCTGGCCCGACACGCCTGCATCGGCATCCGGCAGGGACGGGAAGCCTACGGCCTGTGGCGGTTGTCGACCGGAGACGGCCGCAATGCGACGACGACCGTGATCAAGACGCAAGGCAACCTGACGACCAACGATGGCGGAATCGCCGTCAACTGGGCGCTGGAAGGGCATGGCATCCTGATGCGCGCGCAGTGGGATCTCGAGCGCCATCTGAAGACCGGGCGGCTGGTGCAGGTGTTGCCGAAGTACTTCACGCCCGATGCCGACATCCATGCGGTCTATCCGCAGCGCTACTTGAAGACGGCACGGGTCCGCGCGTTCGTCGACTTGATCGCGGCAAGTCTGGCCCGTGACGAGTCAGCGGACAGTGGGTGACGGGACGCCGTTTGCCGCCATCGAAACCGGGCAACCCCGCCCTGCAGCCGTCCCGACGCCACCGGTCATCCTTTCCGCTCGGATGCGCATCATCGAATCCGCGGGCGCAGGGCCGCGCCGACCGGAGCCCGGCGCGGAAGCGGCCGGTCGGCATCGCGCTCTCGTTCGCGATAGGTCTGCGGCGTGAGTCCGAGCTGCCGGACGAAAGCACGCTGCAATGTGTCGACCGAACGGAAGCCGATGTGGTGGGCGACCTTGTCCTGCGTCCACAGCGTCTCGCGCAACAGGCGCGCGGCGGCGGTCACGCGGGTCTGCTCGACGAAGCGCGCCGGCGTCGAGCCGGCCTGTTCTGCGAAGGCGCGCGCGAAGTGGCGCGGACTCATCTGTACGCGCTCGGCCAATGCCTCGACCGACAGGTCTTCCTGCGGATGGGTCCCGATCCAGGCTACCAGTTCGCGCAGGCGGTGGCTGGCCGTGGCCTGCGCTTCCAGGGTCTGGCTGAGCTGGGGCTGCCCTGCGCCGCGCAGCATCGGCAGTGCCAGCGTGCGGGCGATCTCCATCGACACCGCATGCCCGAGGTCGTCTTCGACCAGCGCGAGGGCCAGTTCGAGGCCGGTCGTGACGCCGGCCGACGTCCACAGCGGCCCGTCGTGGACGTAGATCCGCTCGCGCTGCACCCGCACCTGCGGACGCAGCGCCTGCAACTGATCGCAGACGCGCCAGTGCGTCGTGGCCTCGCGGCCGTCGAGCAGGCCGGCAGCCGCGAGCGCGAACGCGCCGCTGCAGACGCTGGCGATGCGCCGGATGCCGGGCGCAACGGCCTTGAGCCAGGCGTCGACCCGATGCTCGACGATGGCCGCGCGAACCGCCCACTCGTCACCGCCGGCGACGACCAGCGTGTCGATCGCGCCGGTCAGGTCCTGCAGCGCGAGCGTCGCCGACAGGCTGAGGCCGGCGTTGGTCGCAACGGTTCCGCCCCAAGGCGAAGCGATCCGCAACCGGTAGCTGCCGGGACGCAGCGCCTCGGCCTTGGTGAATACGCTGGCCGGCCCGGCGACATCGATCGCCTCGACGCCGGCGAACGCGACCAGCACGATCGTGTTGGCAGGATTCGCGGCTTTTTCGTCGTTGTCGGGCACGGTTGCAAAGCCGTAGGCTCGGGGTCCGAGATCCGCCAGAGCATACAAGGTACCGCATCATGCAGACGTCCAGCAGCCTCCTCGCCGCGATCGCGATCGGTATCGTGGCGCTGGGGTTCACGGGGTGCGGTAGTGCCCCGTCCCTCCCGGCCCCGAGCGACGCTGCGTCGAGCGAACTCGAGCAGCAGCGCTTCGTCCAGGCGATGCAGCCACTCCGCGCCGGCAAGCCCGTGGTCGCCGTGCTCGCGCTCAACGACGCAACGGAGATGACCGACTTCCTGCTGCCCCATGCGGTGCTGAAACGCGCCGACGTGGCCGAGGTCCATGCGGTGGCTCCGCGTCGCGGCCGGGTGGCGCTCTATCCGGCACTGGAGGTCGAGAGCGCCGAGGATCTCGACGGCTTCGATCGCGCGCATCCCTCGGGCGCCGACTACGTCATCGTCCCGGCGATGAGCGAAGACGACGATCCTGCCGTGACGAGCTGGCTGCGACGGCAGGCGAGTCAGGGCGCCCGGGTCATCGCCATCTGCAGCGGCGCGCGCGTCGCGGGCCGGGCCGGCCTGCTCGATGGCCGTCGCTTCGCCGGCCACTGGTACGACCGCGACACACTGCTTTCGCGCCATCCCGGCGCGACCTACGTGCCGCACCGACGCTACCTGGTCGATGGCGGGATCGCCACCACCACCGGGATCACGGCGTCGATTCCAACCCTGCTCGCGCTGGTCGAGGCGATCGGTGGCCGCCCGAAGGCGGACCTGCTGGCCGCCGAACTCGGCGTGCCGTCGTGGACCCCGGCGCATGACAGCCGCCCGTTCTACCTCGATGCCGGTCGTCGGTGGGACTTCCTGGTCGAGAAGGCCGCGTTCTGGCGTCACGAGCAGTGGCGTGTCGACGTCCGCGACGGCACGGACGATGTCGGCCTCGCGCTGGCCGTCGACGCCTGGGTGCGGACCGGGCGGGTCAGCGTCGTGGCCGCTTCAGACTCGAAAGCGGTCACGTTGCGCAGCGGCCTGACCCTGGTCGCGGGGCCGGCCGCCGCGGACCGGCCATCGCTGCCGCTGACGCCGGCCCTGGCGCCGGTGCGGCAACTGGAACGGACGCTGTGCGAGATCGCCGGACGCTACGGTTCCTCGCGGCGCGACTGGGTGATGCGCGAGATGGAGTACCCCGGCTCGCCGCAGCCATGCGAGCTCTGACGCACGCGCTTCATCAGGTGGCGATCGGCCGCTCCAGTGCGGCCTTGACCCGGTCCGGTGTGAACGGCACTGCCCGCAGCCGCGCGCCCGTGGCATCGAACACGGCGTTGCCGATCGCCGCCGGGATCGCGCAGGCGACCGGCTCGCCGGCCCCCCACGACGGCTCACCCGGCCGGTCGATCAGGTCGACCTCGACGCGCGGCGCCTGGTCCATCCGCAGGATCGGATAGCTGGCCCAGTCCTTCGACAGCACCTGCTTGCGGTCCCAGGTGACCTGTTCGAGCAGGGTGCGGCTGACGGTCTGGATCACGCCGCCCTCGACCTGGTTGGCCGTCCCGTCGGGGTTGATCATCTGGCCGCAGTCGTGGGCGACGCAAACGCGCTCGACGCGGATCTCGCCGCTGCGGCGGTCGACGGCGACCTCGGCCACGGCCGCGACGTAGGTCGTGGCGTTGTTGTAGCGCAGGTAGGCCACGCCGCGGCCGCGAGCAACGCCGGAGGCGTCGGCAGCGGCCGTATTGATCCCGACGCGCGGCTGCCAGCCGGCCCGCATCAGCGCTTTTTCCAGGACCGCGGTGCCGCGCGCGTCCTTCAGCAGCCGCAGTCGGAATGCGCCGGGATCGGCCTTGGCGGCGAACGCCAGCTCATCGATGAACGATTCGTTGGCGAACGAATTCTCGATCCGGCCCGGCGCGCGCAGGTGCGCGCTGCGGAAGAACGCCTGCTCGACGTGACGCGTCTGGACCCGGACGTTCGGCACGGCGTAGCCGATGCCGGCGTTCTGGAACAGGAAGCCGACCCAGTTGCCGGGGCGAGGCAACCCGGTCTCGGTCGCCGCCAGCAGCGGAAAGTCGAGCGGCTTGAACGCCACGATGTGATTCAGCGCGATCCAGAAGTCGCCGCTCCAGGCGATGACATTGCCGTTGGCGTCGAGCCCGGCTTCGAAGTCCATGGTCCGCGGCGGGCTCTTCGGCGAGCGCGCCATTTCGTCGTCGCGCATCCACTGGACCCGGACCGGGCGTCCCGTCGTCACGGCGATCAGCGCGGCGTCGGCCGAGGCATCCTCGTGCCCGTTGCGGCCGTAGCAACCGGCGCCGTCGAGGTAGAGGATCCGGATGCGGTCGCGCGCCAGGCCCACGATCGGCGCGATCTCGTCGACCAGCGAATGAGTCGCCTGCGACGCCGACCAGACAGTGAGCTGGCCGTCGCGGAAGTCGGCGACCGCGCACGACGGGCCCATCGACGCATGGGTCTGGACGGCGAAATCGTAGCGGGCGGTGATCCGCCGCGCGGCGCCCGCGAGCGCGCCGACTGCGTCGCCGACGGTCTGCGTCGCCTCGTTCTTGGCCACCGGTCGCGCGCGCCAGTCGTCGAACACGGTCCGAGGGTCGGGCAGCGCCGGACCCTCGCCCCAGTCGACTCGCAGCGCCCGCATGGCCTTGATGGCGCCCCACTCGGTGGTCGCCAGCACGGCGAGGAAATCGTTCTTTCGCACCGTTCGGACGAAGCCTGCGACCTCGCGCGCGGCCGAGTCATCGAAGCCGAGCAACGGCGCGCCGACGGCATCGGGTCGCAACACGCGGGCATGGAGCATTCCGGGCAGCCGGAAGTCCTGCATGAAGGTGAACTCGCCGCTGAGCTTGGCCGGGATATCGACCCGGGGGATCGACTTGCCGACCACGCGGTAGTCGCTCGCCGGTTTCAGCGCTGCCTTGGCATCGACCTTCATCTCGAGTGGCTGGTCGCGGACCAGGTCGGCATAGGCGATCCGGCGGTCAGGCGCGGACCGGACCCGGACCGAGCCGTCGGCCGAGGCCAGCTCCGCGGCCGGCACACCGAGCCGGTCGGCGGCCCGCGCGAGCAGCGCGGCACGCGCCGTCGCGCAGGCACGGCGCAGTTCGGTGCCACCCTGGGCGATCGTCAGATTGGCACCGGTCAGCCATTGGTCGGGTGTGGTAGCGGTGTCGCCCATCACCATCGTGACGCGGTCGAACGGCAGGTCGAGCTCGTCGGCGGCAATCTGCGCGAGCGCCGTCCGGGTACCGGTACCGAGGTCGACCTTGCCGACGTGAACGGTGACGCCGCCGTCGGCGTCGATCGCGACGAACGACTCGACCAGGTCCTTGGCCACGGCCTTCGGTGGCGCGAGTGTGGCGGCCGCCGCCGAACCGCGGCCGGCCTCGGCCGTTGCTGTCGTCGGTGACCACGAGAACGCAACCACCAGCGTGCCACCGGCAGCCGCGAGAAATTGTCTGCGGTCCATGATGACGCCTCCTCAGACGGTGAGCGACTGGCCGGACGCGCGCTGCACCGCGCGGACGATCCGCTGATGCGTCCCACAGCGGCAGAGGTTCATCGCCAGCGCTTCGCGGATCTGCTGCTCCGTCGGGCGTGACGTGCGTTCGAGCAGATCCGCCGCCTGCATCACCATGCCGTTGATGCAATACCCGCACTGGGCCGCCTGCTCGTCGATGAATGCCTGCTGCAGCGGTGACGGCCGGGCGCTCGTCCCCAGTCCTTCGAGCGTGGTCACGCGCCGGTCGCCCAGCGCCGATACGGGCAGGGCGCACGAACGGATCGCCTGGCCGTCGACGTGGACGGTGCATGCGCCGCACTGT
>JBEVJQ010000074.1:0-4331 GCA_040510055.1 Burkholderiaceae bacterium
TCAGCATCACGTCGGCCCGCTTGGCGATCTCGTCGGCGACCGGCTTCAGGATCTCGGCATCGAGCACCTTGTTCCAGTGATCGAGGTCGCGGAACAGGAACGGAGCGTCGATGAACGGCGCCGCCCGCGAAAACGTCGACATGTGCGCCGGCGAGACGATCGCGTAGTCGACGGCCTTGCCCTGTGCCATGTACTCGAAGTACTGCTTTTCGAGCCCGAGCGACGAGTTCTTGTGCAGGACGAAGTTGATCGGCTGGCCGTAGTACTGCTTGACCAGTTCCTCGAACCTGACCAGTGCGCGGGTGAAGGCGTGATCGTCGTTGAACTGCACCGCGCCGTTCAACGTGATTGGCGCCTGCGCCCGGCCCGTGATCGCGAAGCCAGCGGCGGCGGTCGACAACGAGGTCGCACCGGCCGCGCGCAGCAGCATCCTGCGTCGGTTCATCACTCCTCCAGAAGTGGCAACGGCTGTGCCGCGCGACATCTGGTCCGGATCTGCGTCCGTGTCGGCACGGCGAAGCGGGCATGATGGCCCGGCGCCGCTGCGAGCGTCAAGTTCAGCGCCGAATCGCGAGCACCGGGTTCAGCGCGCCGACGACACGCCACGGCGCCACGACCCGAGCCACAGAGCGCGCCCACGACACGCCACGGCGCCACGACCCGAGCCACAGAGCGCGCCGCCGCACGCGCCGCGGCCCGCCGTTCGGCGGTCGGCCGTCAGGCAGAGCCGGCGAGCGCCGCCAGCCGCTGCGCATAGGGGCTGCGCGGCCGCAGCGCCAGCCGCTCGGTGGTCAGCGCGACGGCCAGCGGCCGGTCGTCGCCGCGCAGCGCCGCAGCGATCAACGTCAGGTCGATCAGGTCGCGCTGCGCATGACTGCCGCCGAAGCGGTGCGCGGTCGAACGGATCGGACGGAGCAGCCGGACGACGGTCGCGAAGTCGCCGTCGCCGAACGCCTGGATCGCCAGCGTCGCCGGGCGACCGACCTCGGTCGTGAACATCCGGTTGTCACCCGGCGCGACCAGCGCCCGTGCCTGCGCATCGAGGACCCGCTGCTGGTCGGTGCGCCGGCCGGCGCCGACGAACGCCAGCATCGCGTGCAGGCCATTGAACGCGTAGTTCTCCCCTTCGGCGAACGGCGACCAGCGATCGGCCAGCGCCTGCCAGCGTTGGCCGACGTCGACGCCGCGCAGGTGCAGGCGCCACAACATCGCGCTGGCGTCGATCATGTCGAGCACCAGTGTCGAGCCGGGGCCGCCGATGGCAGCGTCGTAGCGGCGCAGCACTTCGTCGTGCTCGTCGCGCTCGAGGTGGAACAGCGCGAGATGCCAGTGATTGTGGACCCCGAGAAAACTTTCGCGCGACCAGACCGGTTCGCCGTCGCCGAGCCAGGCGATGCCGTCGTCGGGTCGGTTGCGCATCTCGTAGACGTGCGCCACCGCGTGCCACGCCCAGCTGTCCTGCGACTCGAGCTCGACGGCGCGCCGACCCTGGCGCTCGGCCTGGTCGTAGTCGCCGCATTCCTCGAGCCCGAACGCGTGCATTCCGAGCAGGGCGTGGAAGCCCGGCTGCGCCGGCGACCAGGCCGGCAGCGCCCGGGCGATCCGGTCGCGCAGCATCCGGGCCTCGCCGGTGAAGAAGTCGAGCTGGTGCCCGACCTGCAGCGCCAGCGCATCGCGCGGGAAGCGGATCGCAAGGTCCTCGAGTCCGCGGCTGGCGTCATGCCAGAAACCGTCGCTGAGCCGCGAGGCGGCGGCGATATGCAACCGCTCGCGCTCGTCGGCCGCGCCGGCACGGGCCGACGCGAGCGATTGTCGTGCCACCTCGATCCCGTCAGGCTCGGTTCCGAGCAGGTGGGCCCAGGCACGGAAGACATGCGCCATCGTCATCCCCGGCGCGGCGGCGATCGCCTCGTCGATGGTGGCGACCGGGTCGCCGATGAGGCAGCGCAACTGATGCGCCGCGCGCTCGTACGCAGCCAGGCCGTCAGCCGTGGCCCCGGACAGTGGGTGTCCGCCGCTGTCGCGCAGCGCGGGTCGGTGGATCGTACGGTCCTGCTCGCTCACGTTGGCCATTCTCTGACTCCTTGGAAGATGGCACGATTGTGGCCAATGACGCGCCGTGCCGGTACGGTCGTTTCTGCTGCCAACCGTCCGTTCGTGCCATCGCCACGTTGCACGCTGGCCCGCCCCCGGGAAAATGCGAGTATCGCAACCGGAGCAACATGAGCATCACCCGACCGATCGTTGTCGCCCTGCTCGCTGCGCCCGAGGTGACGGCCGCGACCCTCTACGGCTTCCACGACCTGCTGGCAGGCGCCGGGCGCGACTGGAACCTGCTCCATGGCCGGCCGGTCGCGCCGACGCCGATCTTCGACCCGGTGGTCGCCAGCCGCGACGGCCGGCCGACGACGGGCGCCAATGGCGTCACGATCGTCCCGCGGGCCAGCTTCGCGACCTGCCCGGCGCCGGCGGTCGTCTGCATCACCGACCTGTTGGTGGCGCCAGGCGAATCGCTCGCCGGGCGCTTCGATCCCGAGGTCGCTTGGATTCGTGCCTGCCACGCCCAAGGGGCCACGATCGCATCGGCCTGCTCGGGGGCGGTGCTGCTGGCGCGAACCGGGCTGCTCGACGGCCTCGAGGCGACCTCGCACTGGGCCTACTGCGAGGCGCTGGCCCACGACTATCCGCGGACGCGCTGGTCGCCCGAGCGCACGCTGGTCGCCGCCGGCGAGGGCCAGCGGCTGCTGATGGCGGGCAGCGGCGCAGCCTGGCACCTGCTGGTTCTTGCCCTGATCAGCCGCTTCGCGGGCGCCGAGGAGGCCATGCGTGTCGCCCGGGTCAACCTGCTCGACGGCCACCTCGCCAGCCCGATCGCCTACGCGTCGCTGGTCCAGCGCGGTCGCACCGACGACCCGGTGATCGGCCAGTGCCAGCAATGGGTCGCGATGAACTACTCGGCCGAGGCGCCGGTCACGCGGATGATCGCGTTGTCGGGGCTTGCCGAACGCACCTTCAAGCGCAGGTTCTCGCTGGCGACCGGCATGTCGCCGCTCGAATACGTCCACAAGTTGCGGCTCGAGGAGGCCAAGCAGATGCTCGAGGCCGGCGACCAGTCGGTCGATGAAGTCGCGGCCGAGGTCGGCTACCAGGACTCCAGTTTCTTCGGCCGGCTGTTTCGCCGCCAGGTCTCGATGACGCCGGCGCAGTACCGTCGCCGGTTCGGTGGCCTCAAGCGTCGGCTCGAGTCGGCGCGGACCCTGACGTCTGCGTCGTCTGGATCGATCCCCTCGATCCGCATCCGCGGCGCGTCGCACTTCAGTGGCAGAGCAGCGGACCGGCCGGTCTCCTGAACGCCGTACCCCGCCGGTCCTTCTGGACGCCGCTCGCTGGCCGCTATCATCGCCGCCCATCCGACAGACTCGAGGGCGTCATGCGGTCGATCCCGGTAGTGGCCGCTCTGGTCGGCCTGGCGTTGTGTTCGTGTGCCACGGCACCCGGGACGGGCGCAGGCGACACGCGCCTCGCGCTCCAGCGCTGCGGAGAGCTGAAGGACTTCAACGTCGCCGCCACGGCGATCGGGCTGCCGACCCGGGGCGCGAGCATCGCGTCCGCCGAGCGGATGCCCGAGCTCGCCCCGTACCCGGACCCGGACGGCGAGCACCTGCTGCCGACGGCCGCGCGCTGCGTCGTCCAGGGAACGATCGCTTCGGTCGATCCGGCAGCCCCGCCAATCCGGTTCGCGCTCAACCTGCCGGAATCCTGGAATGGCCGCGCGCTGCAATCGGGCGGCGGTGGGCTCAACGGCGTGGTGGTCACCGCCCCGAACAACAAGGCGTCGGGCCGCTTCGACCCGATCCCGCTCGACCGGCCCTACCCGGTCACGCTCGGGTACGCGACCTTCGGCAGCGACAGCGGGCACCAGACGCCCGACATCCAGTTCATGGCGAGCGACGAGGCGCTGCGCAACTGGGGCGGCGACGAGTTGAAGAAGACGCGCGACGTCGCGCTCGCGATCATCCGCGCCGCCTATGGGCGCCCGGCAACGCACGTGTTCTTCAGCGGCGAGTCGGCCGGCGGCCGCGAGACGATGATCGCCGCCCAGCGCTTCGGCGACGACTATGACGGCTTCATTGCGACCTCGCCGGTGCTGGCCTGGAACACGATCCACCTCGCCGACAACCACCTGCGCGACAAGCTGATCCAGGGGTGGCTGGATACATCGGCGATCCGCCTCCTTGCCGAGCGCACACGCGCGAGTTGCGATGCTGCCGACGGTTTGAAGGACGGCGTCATCGCCCGCTATCTCGAGTGCCGCAACGACGTTGCGGCAC
>JBEVJQ010000075.1:0-5697 GCA_040510055.1 Burkholderiaceae bacterium
GGCCCACCGATCGAGGCCCACCGATCGAGGCCAACTGATCGAGGCCACTGTTCGCGCACCGGCCACCTCCCCGGCTCCGCAGGCATCGAACCGGCCGCATCCACAAGGATGCGGCCGATTTCGTTCGAGCCACGATCGCGCCGCGGCGCAACTTCGCTGCATTCGTCGATCTCACGGTCACCGCGATGAGCGGGCGATCATGGCTCGAACTACAACGTCCCCGCCCTGATTCTCGCGACGGTGTCGTCGATCAGCGCGCGCGCGATAGACAGCCGCGGTGGCAACTGCGGCAGCGCATCGATGTCGAACCACCGCGCGTCGGCCAGTTCGGCCGGGTCCGGTCGCAGCTCGCCGCCGGCATAACGCGCCGTGAAGGCGATCATCAAGGAGTTCGGGAACGGCCAGCTCTGGCTGGCGAAGTAGCGCAGATCCTCGACCTCGACCGAGGCCTCTTCGCGAACCTCGCGCTTGACCGCGTCCTCGATGCTCTCCCCGGCCTCGAGGAAGCCGGCGAGCGCGCTGTAGCGCCCCGGCGGGAACGTCAGGCCGCGGCCCAGCAGCAATTCGCGATCGCGGACGACGAGCGCCATCATCGCCGGCGAGATCCGCGGATAGCTGACCAGGCCGCAGGCCGAGCAACGCCGCGCGCGCTCGTGCGTGACGACGGTGGTCGGCGTCGCGCACGCGCCGCAGAAACGATGGGTCCGGTCCCACTCGAGGATCTGGACGGCGCGCATCGCGATAGCGAGCGAAGCGTCGTCGATGGCACCGAACCAGTTGCGCAGGCCGTTGGCCTGCCAGCCCTCCGGCAGGTCTGCCGACGACAGGTCGTCGGCCAGCGCGACGGCCAGGTGGTTGACCCCGCCGAGCCGACCGATCGGATGGACTCGGCCCGCCGCCACGCCCAGGCGCCGACAGATACCCCAGCGCAGCGGGCCGTCGTGGACCGTCGGGCGGACCAGCGCCGAGCCGATGAACAGATGGACCACCGCTTCGTCGTCGAGCGGGAGGTCGAGGGCGGGCTCGAATAGGTCGGGAGTGAGGATCATCGCGGCTGCTCGATTGCGGACGGGGTCGACTGGCGGACAGGACGGCCCGCTATTGTCGCTCTGCCACCCCGTCCGCGTGCGTCCGGACGCCGCAGCCGCCGTCAGATGACCAGTCCGATGTCTTCCGAGACGAGATTCATTGCGCCCGTGACCAACGGATCGAGGACTTGCGGATCGGCAGGACGGCAATCGATCCCGAGCAGGCCACGCAGCGGTTCCGGTCGATGGATCGCGAAGCCCTGCATGTACTCGATGCCGATCGCCCTGACCTCGTCGACCAGGCGCGGATTTTCGACCATTTCGGCGACCGTCTCGATGCCGACGGCCTGGGCGATCTGGTAGAGCGAATCGACCATGATCCGGTCGACGGCGCCGTTGGCGATCGCCTTGACGAAACTGCCATCGATCTTGAGCCGATCGACGTCGAGCGCGCGCAGGTACGAGAACGAATTGAAGCCCGAACCGACGTCGTCGAGCGCCAACCGGCAGCCGAGGGCGCGCAATCCGTTCATCGTCGCCGTGGCAACCGCGATGTTGCCGACGGCGGCGGTCTCGGTCATCTCGAAGCACAGCAGCGTGCCCGAAACGCCTGCTTCGGCGAGCCAGCCGCGGACCCGCCCGGCAAGCGTCTCGTCCTGCACGCTCGCGGCCGACAGGTTGATCGACAACCGAACGCGCGATTGGAGCGGCGCCGCGGCCAACAAGCTCAGCGCCTGCCGGATCACGTACTGGTCGACGTCGCGCATCAACCCGAAGCGTTCTGCGGCCGGCAGGAACGCGCAAGGCGCCACGAGGTTGCCGTCGGCGTCGACCAGCCGCAGCAGGACTTCGAGTTCCGACGGATCTTCATCGCGACCGTTCGACGGCGCGATGCGCTGGCCCATCAGCACGAAGCGGTTCTGCTCGATCGCCCGGCGGATTTCCTGCGCCCACGACATATCGCGCCGCTTGCGGGCGATCTCGTCGTCGCCGGAGGAGAACAGGTGCAGCCGATTGCGGCCCAACTCCTTCGCGAGATAGCAGGCGGCATCGGCGTTGACCAGGCTGTTGTCGACGGCCGTGACCAGTTCGGCGGCATCGAGCGCGATCGCCGCCATCCCGGCGCTCGCGCGCACGCGGAACACCTGCTCGCCACGGTAGAAGCGGAACGCGTCGATGTCCTCGAGCAGGCGGCGTGCGATCACACGCGCGCCATCGGCCGTGTCGCTGCGGATCAGTGCCGCGAACTCGTCGCCACCAAGTCGGGCGATCAACGCATCGGGACCGAGCCGCGCGCGCAGCACGGTCGCGATATCCCGCAGCAACTGGTCGCCAGCCGTGTGGCCGCAGGCATCGTTGACCAACTTGAATTCGTCGAGATCGATCACCACCAGCGACGCGTGCCGCTCGCCCGCATTCGCGCCTTGGCCGGTCAGCAGGCGCTGCGGGATACCGGAGAGAAACCCGCTGCGATTGTTGAGTCCGGTGAGAGCATCGTGGCGCGCCTCGTGCTCCAGCCGGCGCATCAGGCGGTGCGTGGCGCTGACGTCACGCAGCAGCATGACTTCGCCGAGCGCCCGGCCCGATCCGCTCGCCAACGGCGAGTGGAGAACTTCGACGTCGTAGCTGCGACCATCGCGCACCGTCAGGCGATGGAGTCGCTCATCGACACTGATCGGGTCGCTGTTCAGCGGATCGGGCTCGAATCGCTCGAGACGGGCAACGGCATCGAACGGCGTCTGTTCGAGCGGCGTCTGGTCATCGCCGAGCATCCGGTAGGCAGCGCGATTGGCAGACAGGATCCGGCGCTGCGGGTCGAGCAACAGCACCGCCTCGGATATCGACGCCAGCGCCGCCTCGGCGACGGCCCGACTGCGGTGGGTCCGTGCACGATAACTGCGGAAGAAGCCGGCCACCTGCGATGTCAGCAGGAGGAAGCCGATATAGGCGCACCAGCTGAGCCACGAGATCACCGTGTCGCGCTCGCTCAGGTCCTGGACATAGACCGCTGTGAACACGGCGCTCACGACGCCCAGGACCGCCGAGCGCCGCAGCAGCGCCACCGTCGGATAGAGATGCGCGCAGTAAGTGAACCCTAAGAACATCCACATCAGCGAGGCGGTCCGCACGATCGGCTCGAGGAAATGACCGCCGATCAGTACCACACTCGAGGAGACGACGAGTACCGAGGTCTGCAGGTCGCGGTCGCGCTTCCAGTGGCGGGCCGGGGTCATCATCAGCAGGAAAAAGGCAGCGGCCGAGAACAGCACCGCGGTGAACAGCCCCACTGCCAGTTCCATCGGCGCGAGCCCGGTCAGGCCGAGCGCGAGATACCAGCAACCCGATGCCAACCCCGCTCCGGCGCTGGCGATCGAGCGTCCGATGACCTCTTCTCGCGCTGCCTCGCGCCGACCCAGCAGCACGTTCGCTTGTGCCTCGTCGAGGATCTGCTCCACAGTTCGCGATGTCGGCGTGGGCGCTGCGGCCGCAGCCGACCCGACGACATGCTCGCCGACCATGGCCGATTCGATACGGTACTTCTCGACCATGGCCTGCCCCTTCAGGGTCGTTCTGGCGGTCGTCTGCGCCGCAACCGCATCGACCGCCGCATTCTTCTCGACCCTGCCTCGTGGGTCAGGTTCTGCCGCCCGTTCACCTGTGGTCATTCCACTGCCTTGCATCAGACCCCGTCCGTCGGCGGGCGTACCCAGTCGCATTGCTCCGCCGGGCCGACGACATCGCGGCTCCCGTCTCGAAGTACCGCGGCAACGTGCGTCCATTCAGGGCGGTTCGGTGCCGTTGAATGCGAGGGTGGCCGGATGCCTGGCATGGGCTGGACAGGTTACTCTCTGTATCGGCGCAGTCCAAGTACCATGAAGGGTCGGTAACAATCCCGCCTGGCACCGAAGCGGTGCGTCGGCACGACGGACGAATTCGCCGCCTACGGGGGTATCGCGGGCC
Source organism: Burkholderiaceae bacterium (assembly GCA_040510055.1). GTDB lineage: Bacteria > Pseudomonadota > Gammaproteobacteria > Burkholderiales > Burkholderiaceae_E > Lautropia. The sequence continues at coordinate 3,990 of JBEVJQ010000075.1, forward strand.
GGGCGGCGGCGGTCGTCGGCGCGACGAACAACGGAGCGGCGGCGGTGTCACCGCGACAGCTCGCAAAGGCTGTCCCGGGGATCAGCCACCAGTCGTCGCGGTTCTGGTGTCCCAGGTCGATGGCCTGATCGAGCGCCACGCAGCTCAGGTCGAGGCGCCGGCGCTGTTCGATCAGCATCCAGCGCGACCCGGGTGCCTCGCTCAACCAGGCGTAGGCCCGTGCCAGCTGGGCGACGAGTGCCGTCTCGCGGCCGAAGTGTACGCTAGGCTGCCGCGCCTGGAGCAGGAACTCCTCGTCGAAGTCGGGTAGCGCGAGTTGGCCCTGCGGCCCCGTTCGCCTTGCTACCTCAGCCATCAGGTCGCCCGGCGAGCGCGTCCCGTTCAGCTGCGGGTACATCCAGAGTGCATAACTGACCCAGAACGCAGGCAACCAGAGCATCAGGGCTGTCAATCCCCGTCGCGGCCTCAGGCCGACGATCAGCGCGACGGCCGCTATGCCCAACATCAGCAACCAGCTGAACGGATCGATCTCGTAGCGCACGACGACCTCGACCAGTCGCTTCTGGCCGGAGAGGCCGGCGGCTCCGGCCGCGAGCAGGACCAACGCGAGCAGGCCCAGCGCCGCGGCGACGATTCGATTGATCTCGACGCGCGCCACCAGTCCCGGCAACAGCGGCGCCAGCGCGATGACCAGCAACGGGACTGTGGGCAGGATGTACACGCCGCGCTTGCCCGGCGACAGCGAGAAGAACAGCACGATCAGCACCACGCCTGTAAGCGGCAGCACGATCCGTGGATCGTTTCGCCGCATCCGTCGCACCCAGGCCGGGAGCGCCCACGGTAGTGCGAACAGCATTGGCAACCAGGCCCATGGGATCACTTCGACGACGAAGAAGTACCACGGCTTCAGGTGGTGCCAGGCGGCAGCGTAGCGGCGACCGGTCTGGCGAAACAGGATGTTGTCGCGGTAGGCGGCAAGGGCCGGATCGTTGGCGAAGCCTGCCATCACGATCATCGGCAGGCCCCATGCGGCCACTACGGCAAGCAGCGTCAGGACGCCGCGTCCGATGTCACCGCGACTGAGCCGGGGGACGCGGCCTCTCGCGGCCAGCCAGTACCACGCCGGCAGCATCAACAGCGGCAGGAACCCGACGCCCTTGGACAGGATCCCCAGCCCGGCCGCGGCCCAGCCAACCAGCCACCAGCCCGGCGCCGGACCGAGCAGTGCGTGGCGCAACAGACCGTACGCGCCCAGCGTCGTCCAGCAGGTCAGCACCATGTCGATCTGCGCGGTCTTCGCCTGGAGCACGAACTGGACGTTTGCCGCGAGCGCGGCGCCGGCGAGCCAGGCGACACGGCTGCCGTACAACCGGCGGACCAGGTCGACCACCATGGCGAACGTCGCCAGGCCCGCGACCAGCGACGGCAGCAGGAAACCGGTGCGCACCGATCCGGTCAGCGCGATGGCGGCGGCCGTGAGCCAGATGAAGATCGGCGGCTTGTCGGCATACAACTCGCCGCCGCGGTGGGGGATCCAGAACTTCCCCGTGACCAGCATTTCCTGGGCCACGAGCGCGAACCGCGGTTCGTCTGCTGGCCACGGATCACGGAGACCGATGCCGGACGCGAGCATGACGACAACGACGAGGACGAGCCACGGCAGGTAGCCGTGGCGATGCACGCCGCCGTCGCGATAGCGGAGAAATGC
>JBEVJQ010000076.1:0-5058 GCA_040510055.1 Burkholderiaceae bacterium
GTAGCGACAGCGACCCGTGGCGGTAGGAGTGAACGCCGCGCCGCTTGGCACCGCCCGGCGACAGAGGCAACAGCGGATCCTTGCGGTCATGCGCCTGGATCGCGGTCTTCGCGTCGATACAGAAGACCGCTGCGTGCTGTGGCGAATTCAGGTAGAGCCCGATCACATCGGCCGCCCTGGTTTCGAAGTCGAGGCCTTTCGAGGACATACCGCCTTCGAGTCGCTGCGGCTTGAGCCCGTGCTTGGCCCAGATCCGGGTCACGGTCATGTGCGACACATCAGCGCCGAGTTCGCGCGCGAGCTTGCGGCTTGACCACTGCGTCGAGCCGTCGGCCGGCTTGCGAGCGGTGGTCCAGGCCAGGATCCTGGCCTCCAGGCGATCGGTCACCTTGTAGCGGGTCCGACCCGTGTGGCGCGAACACAGGCCCGCCAACCGTTCCTTCTCGAAGCGGCGGCTCCAACAGCTGATGTAGCTGTCGGCGCAGTCGAGCTTGGCGCGGATCTGCGCCCACGTCAGGCCCTCGGCGAGCAACAGGATCAGCCGCGCGTGGCGCGCCGAGTCCGCTCGACCGTTCCTCGCGTTCGCCTGGCGTTGCAACTCGATTCGTTCGTCCGCGCTCAGTTTCATCGGTGCCCAACCGGTAGCGCCAATTTTACTAGCCATTACAGCGTTACAGACTGACGCCACGAGCGCGGCGGCCCCTGTGTGACGACCAACCTCACCCATCGGCGAATGGGCACTGTCTACGGCGACCCGGTCTTCGCCACCGCTATCCTGGATCGTCTGCTGCATCACAGCCACGTCGTCACGATCCGTGGAGCGACAGCTGCCGGCTTCGCGGGAAGCGCCGTAGCGGGCTCCTGCAGAATCGCACCGCGGTGAAGACCAGGCCGCCTGCCAGTCAGCCAGAGCTGAGTCAGTTTCCGATGTCGTCGGTCCTTTTCCGGATGTTGCTCGACCGGCGGCACGGACCGCTCGAGTCACCGCATCGTCATCGGAACCACCGTTCTGATACGACTGATCATATGAAGGGTGGTGTGTGCACCGCGGCTGGGCATGGGCGATCGCGCCTGGGCACCGGGTGCATATGCGAACGACCAACCGATCGAAGCGTCATGTCGAGCGACGATCCACGATCGACCGAGCGGCTGAAAGGATCGTTCTCGCCGCAAACGCTGATGGCGGACAGGCCAGCGTGACGGCAGAGCAGTCGTTTCGCAGAAAAGAGGTTCGACTGGATCGCCGACGGGACTCGCGGCGTGCCGTTCGTCGACGGGTCAGACAACAGGAGCAGGATCAACAGCCGAGTCGGCGCCTGATCATCGGACTGCGACTGGCGACTTTGACGATGGCCGACACGCCGCACTCCGGCTCCAGCGCGCAGAACTGATAGCGGTGAGCGCCGGGCTGGCGTTGAATGAGGCGGTGCAAGCGCAAGCGTCGCAACTCGCAGCTCAGGCAACCGCGGTGACCGCGTAGTTCCGCTGCTCCCGCTCCCTTCCTGTTGCCATTCCATCCGCTCGATCCTGTTTCGTGACCCGCCACGTCGCGCGAACTTACGAAAGAATGTTCGGCCGAATGCGGGACCGGCAACGGCAAGGAACGTACCGCAATACTTCCGGACGGCGCGCGGCCCGGGTCACGATGGACACATCGGAACAGTGAAGGAGCAGTGAGGTGCAGCAGTTGCAGTACATGCCAGTTCTGTCTCTGCTGATCGCATTGCTTGCTACGGCTGGCGCAATACCACTCTGTCGGCGGATCGCCCTCGGTCGTCTTGAACCGAAAGACGCGTCGACGGTGCCCGCAGTCGTACCGGTCGCCGGCGCTGGAATGATGATCGGGTACGTCGTGGCGCTTTTCTATGCCGAAGCGTCGGTTGCCGGCCTCAGGCTGTTGCTCCTTGCCGGGCTGGGCCTGATTGCCATCGGGATCTGGATCGAGCGGATCCGTACCCGCACGGGTGATCGTCCCTGGCATGGCCCGGTGCTGCTGTTCGGTTCGATGGCGGCGGTCTGCGCGCTGCAGCTTGCCGTGGGGATGCCGCTCGCCACGGAGCCTCGGCTGCCGCACTGGCTCGTCATCGTGTCGGCGATGCTGACGCCCTTCGCATTCGTCTCCATGCCCTGGATCGCGCAGCGACCATCGCTGCCGTCGACGATTGCGCTGACCCAGGTGCTGCTGATGGGTCTGCTGATGCTGCTTGCGTCGAGGCTCGACTTCGTCTCCGCTGCCGCTGCGGTCGGCGCGACGGCAGTGATGCTGGGGCCGTTCGAAGGTCCGGAATTCGGCGCCTTCGTCGGGACGCTGCTCGGTTCCCTCATCTATGTCTGCAGAATGCCCTGGCGCACTGCGGCGATCGCTTCCTGTTCAGTGACTGCCCGGCTGATCGTTGGTCTCGTCATCGCCTGGGCCGCCCTGGCCGTCAGCCGCGATGCCCACGTGTCGTCGATTTCGGTCGACACCGCGCTGATCTGGCTGCTCGCCATCCCGATCTTCGAGTTCGTCGGTAGCGCGATCGCAGCGCTTCGACTCGCGCCGGCGCAAAGCGCTGGCCTGCCTCCTGGTACGCGCGTGGCCCCGAGCGGTGCCGATCCCTCCTCGACCCGGATGTTGCTGTCGGCGCTGTTGCTTGGCGCGATCGGTATCGGTCTGTGGCAGGGAGACCTGTCGGCGAACTGGTCGGTCGCTGCATGGTTTGCGGCGCTGCTGGCCTACGTCACGCGCGCGTGGTGGTACCGGGCGGCTGCCCGGCCGGAAGGCGGGCCGACGATCGACCGCGCTTGAAGCTGCCGATTAGGCAAAGGATTGCATGCGCACGCTCGCACATTACCTGAGCGCTCGTTCGTTTCTGCTGCCGGTCCTGGAGGCGGCCTTGCTCAGTCTCTCGATGGTGGTCGCATTCGAATGGCGTGACGACCAGTGGAGCCTGGTCCAGCCCCTGATCTACGGCCTGGTTTTCGCGGGCCTCATGCAGACCGCAATGAGCGGCTTCGGGCTGTACGACGAACGCGAGCAGCGGTTCCGCCTGACCATGCAGCGGGTCCTGTCTGCCTATCTCGTGACGCTCGCGGTCGCGGCCGTGCTGTTCTATCTGTTCGCCGACGTGATGGTCCGTCGCGGCGTCTTCGCCGTTGCGTCGATGGTCGCGCTGCTGGGCGTCCTGGCTGTCCGGTACATGGCCCACCGGGCCGCTGCCATGCAGGTACCGACGCGGCGAGTCCTCGTCCTGGGAGACGGGCCGGAGGCGGGCGAGATAGCGGAAATGCTGCGCGTCGCCCGCAGCGGCCGGGCACCCCGTTTCGCTGCCCAAGTGTCGCCGCAGAGTCTCGGTGACGACGACGGCCCGTTGAACGAGCGGAAGGTCGAACCGCTGGCGGCGACCGTGCGGGAACGCCGGGTTTCGGAAATCGTCGTCGCGCTGCGCGAACGACGGGGTGGACGCGAGCCGCTGACGGATCTTCTCCGCTGCCGGCTGATGGGCGTGCAGGTGATCGACGCGGCGACCTTCTACGAGCGCGAACTCGGACTGATCGCCCTCGATCACCTGCGTTCCAGCTGGCTGGTGTACGGCGAAGGGTTCGACCAGGGATGGCTCAGGGCCTTTGTCAAGCGCGCCTTCGATGTCATCACATCGTTCGTCCTGTTGCTGCTCGCGTCACCGGCGGTGCTGGTCGTGGCGGTCGCGGTGAGACTCGAGTCTTCCGGTCCGGTGCTCTATCGCCAGGTGCGCGTCGGCGCCGGCGGAAGGCCGTTCTCGATGCTCAAGTTCCGGTCGATGCGGACCGACGCTGAAGTCGACGGCAAACCGCAGTGGGCAGCGGTGGGCGATGCGCGGATCACGCGCGTCGGTCGCATCATCCGACGCCTGCGTCTCGACGAAGTTCCGCAGCTGATCAACGTGCTGCGCGGAGAAATGAGCTTCGTCGGTCCCCGCCCCGAGCGGCCGTACTTCGTCGAGCGCCTCGTCGAGCAGATTCCCTATTACGAGCTTCGGCACAACTTGAAGCCTGGAATCACCGGCTGGGCTCAGGTACGTCAGGAGTACGGCGCCTCGGTCGAGGATGCGCGAAAGAAGCTTCAGTACGACCTCGACTACGTCAAGAATCACTCGCGGTTTCTCGACCTGACGATTCTCGTGGAGACGGTCCAGGTTGTCCTGACCGGCAAGGGTGCTCGCTGAGCGGCCGGCGCTCCCGGCCATCGCTCCCGGTTGTCAGCGCCGTCACCTCGAGTTGGCCCTTCGGGGCTCGATCGACATCCGGGCACTGGCCGAAGCGACGGAACGACTCGCGAAGGCTTCGATGGTGCACGCAGTGCCGCTCCATCCGAACGAACAGCGGTCTCGCGGCCTCGAGATTTTCGACCTGACGGAGGCCGACCGCGGCTCGGTCGAAGCGACGGAGCGCCGGATCATCCAGTGGCTGACGAACCGGACGGCGACACCGGAGGAGGGAGCGGTCGTTGCCTGCGTCGTCCGACGAGACGACCGCTGCAGTACGCTGGTGGTCATCGACTCCGGGGGCGGCGAGCGGTCGGACCTGGGCCGCTACACCCGAGCGCTAGCGGCCCTCTACACCTTGATCGTGCGGGCATCGGCCCGGGGTCCGGACACGGACGGGAGCGATTCCGACGCGTTCGGGGCGACGATCTCGGTCCCGATGACCGCGATCGAGAGTCGCTGCGAACGTGGATCGCCGACGTTCGGCGTTCGGCTCGGACCGGACCTGCGCGCTCGTTCGTCCCGACTCGCGGCCCGTCTCGCCACCAGTGAACTGGCCGTGCACGTGGCAGCCTCCGCCCTGCTCGCGGCGCGCATCGCCGGCTCCGAGTCGGTCACTATCGTGGTTGACCGCGTGCTGGCCGAAGCGGCCATCGACCGGTCGCCGAGGACGATCGGCACCGAGCAACTTCTGCTCACCATCGATCTTGCGGAACCCCTGACCGGGGCGGACCTCGTTCGTCATGCAGGCAGAGCCGTATTGGCGTGCACGCCTGGGCCCGGGAACGGATCGGACCTGCAACGTGGCGCGGTCATCAAGCTCTCGCTGGCCCAG
>JBEVJQ010000077.1:0-2671 GCA_040510055.1 Burkholderiaceae bacterium
GGCCGCCGCGATGCCGCTGCCGGCGACGCTGCTGTTCGACTACCCGACCGTCGACGCCCTGGCCACCTTCCTGCAGCAAGCCCTCGGGTTCGCGACCGCATCGGTCGACGGCGCTGCCGTCGCGCCGCCGGCCGCTGCGCCCGCGACCAACCTGGTCGGTGCGATCGAGGACATGAGCGATGACGAAGTCGATCGGCTCCTCGCCGAGCGCCTCAAACGAACGGCCTGAAACACCCATGAGCGACTTCCTCGACCGCCTGGCGAACCTGTCCGCGAAACGTCTCGCGCTGCTCGCCGCCCAGCAACACGACGAGATCGAGGCGACGCGCCAGCGCGCCTGCGAACCGATCGCGATCATCGGTGTCGGCTGCCGCTTCCCCGGCGGCGCCGACGATCCCGCGCGCTTCTGGTCGATGCTCGAACAGGGTGTCGACGGGGTCTGCGAGGTGCCCGCCGACCGCTGGTCGATCGACGCCTGGTTCGATCCGGATCCGGACCGGCCGGGACGGATGTCGGCCCGAGCCGGCGGCTTTCTCTCCGGCGTCGACCAGTTCGACCCGGCCTTCTTCGGCATTGCGCCGCGCGAGGCGCTGAGCATGGATCCGCAGCAGCGGATGCTGCTGGAGGTGAGCTGGGAGGCGCTCGAACGCGCCGGCATCGCGCCGGATTCGCTGCACGGATCGGCGACCGGCGTGTTCGTCGGGATCTGCAACAGCGATCACTTCCACCGCTTGCTGCAGCGTGGCAGCGAGTCGATCGACGCCTATCTCGCCTCCGGCAGCGCGCACAGCGTCGCGGCCGGGCGGATCTCGTACACGCTGGGGCTGCAGGGGCCGGCCCTGTCGATCGATACCGCCTGCTCGTCATCGCTGGTCGCGCTGCACCAAGCCTGTCGCAGCCTGCGCAGCGGCGAGTCGTCACTGGCACTGGCCGGCGGCGTGAACCTGATGAGTTCGCCGGAGACCACGATCGCGCTGTCGAAGGCGCACATGCTCGCGCCCGACGGGCGCTGCAAGACCTTCGATGCGACGGCCGACGGCTTCTCGCGCGGCGAAGGCTGCGGGATGCTGGTGCTCAAGCGGCTCGGCGATGCGCAGGCATCGGGTGACCGCATCCTGGCACTGATCCGCGGCAGCGCCGTCAACCAGGATGGGCGCAGTGGCGGGCTGACCGTGCCGAACGGGCCGGCGCAGGAAGCCGTGATCCGGGCCGCGCTGAAGGACGGGGGACTGTCCGCGGATGCGATCGACTACGTCGAGGCGCACGGGACCGGCACCTCGCTCGGCGACCCGATCGAGGTCAAGGCGCTGGCCGGTGCCTACGGCGCGGGTCGCCGGATCGACGACCCGCTCTGGGTCGGTTCGGTCAAGACCAACATCGGCCACCTGGAATCGGCGGCCGGCGTGGCCGGCGTCATCAAGGTCGTGCTCGCGCTGCAGCAGGAGCAGCTGCCGCCGCACCTCCACTTCCGCGAACCCAGCCCGCACATCGACTGGGAACGATACCCGGTCCGCGTCGCCGCGCAGGGGCGGCCGTGGCCGCGCGGCTCGCGACTGCGGCGCGCCGGCGTGAGTTCGTTCGGGTTCAGCGGGACCAACGCCCACCTGATCCTCGAGGAGGCGCCGGCCGGCGTCGACGTGGCCGGGCCGGACCGGCGGTCGATGCATTGCCTGCCGCTGTCGGCGCGCAGCGGCCCGGCCCTCGCGGCGCTCTGCGACGCGGCTGCCGGCGCGCTGTCGGCCGAGTGCCCTCCCCGGTTCGCCGATGCCGCCGGCACCTTCGGCGCCGGCCGGGCGCACTTCACCGAGCGCCTGGCCGTGGTCGCGACCGATGCCGCCGTGGCCACGGAGGCGTTGACGGCGGCCGCCGCCGGACGCGAGCACGCCAGCCTGCACCGTGGGACGGCTGTACCTGGGTCGGCTCCGGAAGTGGTGTTCCTGTTCACCGGGCAGGGCGCCCAATACCCGGGGATGGCGCGGGCGCTCTACGATGGCACCGCGGTGTTCCGCGACATCGTCGACCAGGCCGACCGGCAGCTCGGCGCCGACGCCGACGGCCTGACCCTGAAGCGCGTCCTGTTCGACGCCGACGGCGGCACGCGGATCCACGAGACCCGGTGGACACAGCCGGCGCTGTTCGCCGTCGAGTACGGTCTGGCCAGGTTGTGGATGTCGTGGGGGATCGAACCGGCCGCCGTCATCGGCCATTCGGTCGGCGAGTACGTCGCCGCCTGCGTCGCCGGCGTGTTCGACTTCAAGGCCGGGCTCGACCTGGTCGCCGAGCGCGGCCGCCTGATGGGCGCGCTGCCGCCGGGCGGTGCCATGGCCGCGGTGTTCGCCGGCGAAGACGTGATCGCCGCGGCGATCGGACCGCTCGCCGACCGACTGTCGATCGCGGCCGTCAACGGTCCGGACAACGTCGTCGTCTCGGGGTCGCAGGACGCCGTCGATGCGCTGCTCGCGATCCTCGCGGCGCGCGACATCCAGGGTCAGCGGCTGTTCATCTCGATCGCGGCCCATTCGCCACTGGTCGTTCCGGCGCTCGAACCGATGCGGCTGTGCGCGTCGCGGGTGGCGATGGCCGCTCCGCGTCTTCCGGTGGCGTGGAACCTGACCGGTGGCAAGCCGCTGGTCGGCGGCGCCCCCGACGCCGACTACTGGACCCGGCACCT
>JBEVJQ010000078.1:0-17452 GCA_040510055.1 Burkholderiaceae bacterium
TCAACCACCGTCGTCAACCTCGCGTTTCTGGCCCGGGCGCTCGAGACCCAGGCCGGGGCCAACATCAAGGCCACGCCGAACCTGATTACGCTCGATAACGAGGAAGCGCGGATCATCATCGGCCAGAACGTGCCGTTCGTGACCGGGCAGTACACCGGCGTGGCCGGCACGGCGGTCGCCAACCCGTTCCAGACCATCGAGCGCAAGGACGTCGGTACGACGCTGCGTGTGCGTCCCCAGGTCTCCGAGGGCGGCGCGGTCAAGATGCAGATCTTCCAGGAAGTGTCGAGCATCCAGGATGCATCGCTCGCGGCCGGCCTGATCACCAACCGGCGCGCGATCGAGTCGAACGTGCTGGTCGACGACGGCCAGGTCGTGGTCCTCGGTGGCCTGATCCAGGACAGCGTCGAAGGCAACGTATCGAAGGTGCCATTGCTCGGCGACATCCCGTTCCTGGGACGGCTGTTCCGCTATGACAGCCGGACCATGCGCAAGACCAACCTCCTGGTGTTCCTGCGTCCGATCATCATCCGCGACGCGGGCGGCTCGTGGGATGTGACCGCCAACCGCTACGACTACATCCGAGCGGTGAGCAACGACACCCAGCTCGACCGTCGGTCGCCGCTGCCGGACTTCCCGTCACCGAATTTCGAGCCACTGCCGCCGCGGCCCGGGACTCCAGGCGCGCCGACGCCGCCGCGCGACCCGGCCTCGCTGGCCCCAGGATCGGTGGAGCTGCTGAACCGCAGCGACGTTCGGCCGCCGAACCTCCAGCAACCGCAGCAGTCGTTGCCGCCGCCGCGGCCGCTGCCACCGGCGCAGACTCCTCCGACCGACCCGGCGACGCTCGACTTGCGCCAGGGGGCGCCCGGCGCCGGGCAACCCAGTCCGCAGCCGGCGCCGGCCCCGCGATCGAACCCGCAGTCGATGCCGCCGCCGTTGCCGCTGCAGCAGCCGGCTCCGGCGGGCGCGCCATCGCCGGGCAGCGCCGCGCCGATGCCAGCGCCGTCGCCGGCCACCGTCGCGCCTGTGCCCGCTCCCGCGGCGCCGGTCCCGGCGAACGTGATGCCAACGTCCCGGGCGCCGTCGCCGGCCGAATCGGCGATCATCCAGCCAACGCCGGGCGGACGCGTCAGCGAGCCTCAGGCCCCGGGAACGCAGCGCGACCTTCGCACCACCGGCCGGGCCGCACCATCGCCGTCGGCGACCCCCGACATCTACAGCGGCGGCTGAGGTCGACCGCGGCGGCGCTTCACCCGTTCAGGATTCAATGGCCACAATTGCCCCCGCCCGTTACGTCCCGTACGGATTTGCCAGGACACACCAGCTCCTGGTCGCGGGACTGTCCGGCGAGACCATGGAAGTGTGGGTCGGCGAAACGACGCCGCCCGCGGCGATCAACGAGCTGACCCGGACATTGCCATACCGATTGGTGCCGATCCGCAAGGACCCGCAGGAACTGGCCGCCGCCATCATGCGCGCCTACTCGCAGCAGGAAGGCTCGGCGGCGTCCGTGGTCGACGAGGTCGCGGGCGATCTCGACCTCTCGCGGCTGATGCAGGACATCCCCAAGATCGAAGACCTGCTCGAGTCCGAGGACGATGCGCCGATCATCCGGATGATCAACGCGCTGCTGACCCAGGCGGCGCGCGACAACGCCTCGGACATCCACATCGAGGCGTTCGAGTCCTATTCGATCGTCCGCTTCAGGGTCGACGGCACGCTGCGCGACGTGGTCCGCCCGCGGCGCGAACTGCATGCGGCGCTGATCTCGCGGATCAAGATCATGGCCTCGCTCGACATCGCCGAGAAGCGCCTGCCGCAGGATGGCCGGATCACGCTGCGAATCGCTGGTCGGCCGGTCGACGTCCGGGTCTCCACGCTGCCCACCGGCCACGGCGAGCGCGTGGTGCTGCGCCTGCTCGACAAGGAAGCCGGGCGGCTCGATCTTGAGAAGCTCGGGATGAGCCAGCAGACGCTAGCGACATTCGACAAGCTGGTACGCCAGCCGCACGGCATCGTGCTGGTCACCGGACCCACGGGCTCGGGCAAGACGACGACGCTCTATGCCGCGCTGTCTCGGCTCGATGCGGCGACAACGAACATTCTCACGGTCGAGGATCCGATCGAGTATGACCTCGAAGGGGTGGGGCAGACGCAGGTCAACGCCCGGATCGACATGACGTTCGCCAAGGCGCTGCGTTCGATCCTGCGCCAGGACCCCGACGTCATCATGATCGGCGAGATCCGCGACCTCGAAACGGCGCAGATCGCGGTCCAGTCTTCGCTGACCGGTCACCTCGTGCTCGCGACGCTGCACACCAACGATTCGCTGTCGTCGGTCACGCGCCTGATCGACATGGGGGTCGAGCCGTTCCTGCTGTCGTCGACCATCCTCGGGATGGCCGCTCAGCGCCTGATCCGCAAGCTGTGCCCGCAGTGCCGCCAGCCCGACGCCATCACCCGCGGGTGGCGCGCCGTCGGCTGCCCCGCGTGCAACAAGAGCGGCTATATCGGCCGGACCGGGATCTACGAACTGGCGACCGTCAATGACGAACTGCGCGGCCTGATCCACAACAGCGCTTCCGAGGACGAACTGCGCGAGGCCGCGCGCCGCAACGGCTTTCGCTCGATGCGCGAGGACGGTCAGCGCTGGGTGCAGACCGGCGTCACCTCGGCCGACGAGGTCATTCGCGCGACGCGCGACTAGCAGGAAGACGCCGGGCGGGCCGCCGCGACGACAGCCCACGACCGGTTCACCGATCACCAGGACAGGCGATGCCCGCGTTTCGCTTCGAGGCCGCCCAGCCGGACGGCAAGTTCCAGAAAGGCATCCTCGATGCCGATTCGCCGCGTCAGGCGCGCGCACTGATTCGCGAGCGCGGACTGGTGCCGCTCGACATCACCGCGGTCGAGAATCGCGATTCCGCCGGCAGTATCGTGATCGGCGGACGGCTGCGCGATTCCGAACTGGCGCTGTGCACGCGCCAGCTGGCGAGCCTCCTCGCGGCCCGCCTGCCGCTCGAACGGTCGCTGTCGGCCGTGATCGAGCAGGCCGAGACGGCACGGATCCGCGAGAAGTTCGCGGCGGTGCGCAGCGAGGTCGTCGGCGGCTCGACGCTGGCGCACGCGATGGCCAAGTTCCCACGCGACTTCCCCGACACTTATCGGGCGCTGATCGGTGCCGGTGAGCAGTCGGGTGATCTCGCCCGGGTGATGACGCGACTGGCCGACTACGTCGAATCGCGGACCGCCCTGGCCTCGAAGGTCAAGCTGGCGTTCACCTATCCGGCGATCGTCACCTTGGTCGCAATGTCGGTGATCATCGCGTTGATGACCTACGTCGTCCCGAAGGTCGTCGGCGTGTTCGCGCAGACCAAGCAGGAGCTGCCGTTCCTCACCGTGGCCCTGATCCGGACCTCGGACTTCATCCGCTCAGACGGCTGGCTCCTGCTGATCGGGATCGTGGTCGCGATCGTCCTGTTCCGGCTGTCGCTGCGCTCGCCAACGGCCAAACTCTCGTTTCACCGCTGGCTGCTCGGCCTGCCGCTGTTCGGGCGGCTGATCCGAGGCGTCGACGCCTCGCGGTTCGCGTCGACGCTCGGCATCCTGATGGCCAGCGGCGTGCCGATGATCCGTGCGCTGGAGACCGGTGCGGCCACGATTTCCAACGAGGCGATGCGGGCCAACGTGCTGGATACGCTGTCGCGCGTCCGCGAAGGCGCGCCGCTTGCTCGAGCCCTGGGGGCGGGCAAGCAGTTCCCGCCGATGCTGGTGCACATGATCGCCAGTGGCGAGGCCACGGGCGAGCTGTCCGATATGCTCGAACGATCGGCGGCGACGCTGTCGCAGGAGGTCGAGCGGCGGACATTGGCCCTGACGACGCTGCTCGAACCCGTCCTGATCTTGATAATGGGCGGCATCGTCCTCATGATCGTTCTAGCTGTGTTGCTGCCGATCATCGAGATCAATCAACTGGTCAAGTAGAAATCGCGCATTGCCCATCCGGGTGGCGCCGACTTCCAGGAGTAAACCGCCCATGCTCTGGCTGATTCGAGTCCGTCGCCTGTTCCGGACCGTGGGTCGCGAGGCCCTCATTCTCTGGTACGCGTTGCGTCATCCGGGAACGCCGGCAGCGATCAAGCTCGCGACGGTGCTGATGGCCCTCTATCTCTTCAGCCCGCTCGACATCGTTCCGGACTTCGCCGTCCTCTTCGGTTGGGCCGATGACCTGATGCTGCTGCTGGTCGGGATTCCGTTCCTGGCCAAACGGCTGCCGCCCGAGGTCTTTGCCGAAGCGGCGGCTCGGGCCGAGCGCTGGGTCGGCCGCGCCGACGGCGTGCCCGGCGCCTCACGGCGCTGATCGCGCGCTCGGCCGGTCCCGCCGACCGCTGGCGCAGCCTCACTGGTCGAGCTTGATGTTCGCTTCCTTCAGCAGCTTGCCGTAACGGTCGAACTCGCTGCGATTGAAGGCAGCGAACTCCGCCTGCGTCATCGCACCGGGTTCGCCACCGAGGTCGCGGAGCTTCCCGGCGACATCGGGGAGCGCCACGACGCGTCGCAGTTCGGTGGTCAGCGCATTGCGGATCGTCGTCGGCGTCCCCCCGGTCACGAACATCCCGTACCAGGTGCTCATCTCGAGTCCCTTGACGCCGGCTTCCTCCAGGGTCGGCACATCGGGCAGTTCTGCCGAACGCTTCGCCGTCATCACCGCCAGCGGCCGGACCCGGCCGGACTTGATCTGCGGCGTGATCGACGACGAGGTGTCGAACATCATCTGCACCTGGCCGGAAATCAGGTCGACGTGCGCCTGGGCGCTGCCCTTGTAGGGAACGTGAACCGCCGAAACGCCGGTCTGGGCGACGAAAGCGGCGCCGGCGATGTGCTGGGTGCTACCGACGCCCGACGACGCGTACTGGAACGTTCCAGGCTTCGACCTGATCAGGCCCAGCAGTTCGGAGACATTGTTGGCCGGCACGCTCTGGCTGACGACGAGCACGTTCGGCACCAGCACGATCAGCCCGACCGGATCCAGATCCTTCAGCGGGTCGTAGGCGAGCCGGATCAGATGGGGCGCGATCGAAGCCGCCGTGTTGGTCCCGACCAGCAGCGTATAGCCGTCGGGCGGGGCCTTGGCCGTGACGTCGGCGGCGATGGTGTTCGACGCGCCGGGACGGTTCTCGACGACGAACGGCTGCTTCAGCCCCTCGGCGAACTTCTCGGCCAGCATCCTCGCGATCACGTCGGTGCCGCCGCCGGGGGACGCGCCGACCATGATCCGGGTCGGCCGGCTGGGCCAGTTGGTCGCCTGCGCCCGTACCGGGGCCGGCAGCATCGCGGCCAGTGCCACGGCGCAAGCGGAGACGATCGCGCGCCGTTCGCGGCTCGTGACGGCGGTTGGCGGCTGATCCGACCGCGCGGCGACAACAGGGGAATGACGAGGGATGCGGGCCAGAACAGTCATCGGTGTCTCCGACTCTCCATGATTCGCCCCGGCGCGTGGCAGGGGAGGGATCCACGATCGTTCGCCGGCACCGTGGCGTGCGCACCCGGCAACCGGATCATGCCACGGCCGCGCGGTCGCCGAACCAGGCCTGAAAGGCCGCCAGCACTTCGTCGATCCGGGCCATCGAGATCCGATCGATACCTGCGGCGCCGGCCCGGCCGCCGCCACCGTCGAAGCGCGCCGCCAGTCCCGACGCGGTTCGGCCATCGGTGCCGAGGCATCGGATGCTGACGTCGGCAAACCCGTTGCCGTCGGGAGCGACGATCATGACCGCCCGCGACGGGTCGGCAGACCGCAACTGCTGCGCGATCAGGCCCCGTGCGCGCCGCGCGGCCAACGTTGCCGGCAGCACCCACGCCGTGCCCTGAGGCAGGTCGAGCACCGGCCCGCCGCCGAGGGATTCGGCGACGTCGTCGGCACTCATCTGCATGAGCGCCGTGATCAACGGCCAGTCGGCGACGAGCAGCGGATCGACGATCCCGGCGAGGCTGCGGTAGATCTCCACGGCGGACTGCACGGCCGTGCCGGTGTCGGCGGCGTAGGCGTTGTAGTTCAGCGCCTCGCCGACCCGCCGCAGGGCGCGCAGGCCGGCAGCGTCGAGCGCCATGGCAGCGGGCAATTCGCGGGCCAGCGCCTCGGCCGACGCCGGCATCCCGTCGCCGAAAGCGGCGCAGACCGCCCAGCGACGATAGCGGCCCGCGGCGGCGCGATCGACGAGGATGCTGGTGCAGACGGTGGGATCGGTGTCGATCCGGGCGTCGAGTAGCGGATGGTCGGGGATCGCGCCAGGTTCGTGATGATCGAACCAGAGAACTTGTGCGCCGGCGGCCAGCAGCGCCAGCAGCGGCTGCCGATTGCGATCCAGCGAGATGTCCAGCACCGTGATCCGCGCGGAGGTCGTCTCGCTGGCCCGAGCCGGGGCACGTTCGCCTGCGGACGGCGGTGGCGCCTGGCCTGCGGATGGCAGTAGCGCCTGGCCTGCGGACGGCGGCGATTCCAGGCTCACCCGTTGCAGCAATGCGATGTCGCGCTTGGGGCCGGTGACCAGCGTCGCCTCCCGCGGCTCGAGGAGCCGCAACTGATGGAGGGCGCACAGGCCGTCGGCATCGCCGTTGAAGACGTCGAAGTCGGCCATGGAGAAAGCGTGTCCTGTCCTGCTTCCGGTGCCCTGCAGTGGCCGTCGCTACCGGGACATTAGAGCCGGAAGTTCCGATGGTAGCCGGTCAGTTCGAGATACCCGAGGCCGATCTCTCGATCGCCGTCGTCGAGCACCCGAACCGCGCCTTCCCAATAGGCGACCCCGGTGATCTGGCGTCCATCGATCTCCTGGTTCGGGATCAATGGCCGAAGCCGCAACGAACCGATGCCCACTGGTGCCGGTGCTTCCCTCGGTGCCAGGGTCAGGGCCACCGGATAGCGGCTGCCAGTGGCGCCAGAGACCCAGGTCTCGTCGACCGTCACCGCCGCTTCGCCGAGCACCCGCATGCCGCCGTCGACCTCGCGCAGCGCGAAGTAGGTGTGCAGCGCCGGGCCGTCGTCGGCGGCGCGGATCCGGTACCAGACGATCGCGCGGCCATCGTGCAGATTGAGGCCGGCCCAGTCCCAGCCTGCCGCGCGCGGGTCGAGCACGGTGCTCGACCACTCGTGATCGAGCCACGCCACGCCGTCGACGGCGCGCGTCGCTGCCCGGACGTCGAGTTCGCCGGTCACCTGCAACTGCGGCCGACTGTAGTAGTGGCTGGCCTGCGACTCGAGCGGCCCCTTGCGCTGGAAGCCGTCCTCGCCCTGGAGCCAGGGTGCGGCCGCCCCCCTGGTCCGCAACGCCAGACGCCAGCCGAATTCGTCTTCGCGGACCGTTGTGCGATAGCCGTCATCGGCGCTGCGCGACAGCGTCCAACCGGGCAGCGCGCAGTCGGTGTCGCCCTGCGCCAGCCGAACGCCCGCGGAACCGAGGTTCGCCACGCGCTCGCGCTGCGGGTGTCGCTTGGCGGCGGCATCGACGAGCGCGGCGTGAGCGACCATCAGACGACCCGGCGAGAAGCGGCTGGGGTTGCCGTCCGGGTAGCTGGTCCGGATCCGGAAAAACGTGATCTGGAAGCCCCAGGGACGGCGATCGGCGCGGTCGAACAGCCAGCCCGTCACGTACCACCATTCGATGCGGAAGTCGGGATGCGCGCCGTAATCGCGCGGGAAGACGAGCCGGGTCTCGCGGAGGACCTCCGGATAGGCGACGGCGCTGCCGGGAAACAGAGCGGCCCGGTCGGCACGGGTCGGTTCCATCGCTGCGGCAACGCGCAGCCCCGGCGCGGCCACGGCCAGCGCCGCGCCGCGCAGCCAGCCCCGGCGGCCACAGCGGACATCGGGGAACGCGAGCGGCTTTGTCATGCCTGGCACTGTAGCCGAACTGGGAATGGCGGGCCGGCAGTCGTAGACTGGGGCGAATGGACGCGCGCCGTGTACCGATCGTCGTCGTAGGCGCCGGCCCGACGGGACTGATGCTCGCCTGCCAGCTCGCGCGCTTCGGCGTCGATTTCGTCATCATCGACAGCAAGGACGGTCCGACGCGCGAGTCGCGCGCCCTCGTCGTCCATGCCCGCAGCCTCGAACTCTACGATGCCCTGGGGGTCGGCGACGAAGCGCTGGGCGAGGGCTATCGCGTCGACGCGGTCAACCTCTTCGTCCGAGGTGTGGGAGTCGAACGGCTGCCGCTGGCGACGGTAGGTCAGCAGGAAACCGCCCACCCGTACCTGCTGGTGCTCGAACAAAGTCGTAACGAGGCCCTGCTGCTGCGACAGCTCGAGCGTACCGGGGGATCGGTACGTTGGCAGACGTCGATCGAGGCGCTGTCGCAGAACTCGGACGGGGTCGAGCTGACAGTGCGCGATGACGATGGCAGGGCGTGGCGCATGCGCTGCGACTGGCTCGTCGGTTGCGATGGGGCGCGCAGCTTCGTCCGCGAAGCCTGCGGGCTCGAGTTCGCCGGCGGCACCTACCAGAACGCGTTCTACGTCGCCGACGTACGCGTCGACGGCGATCTGCCCGCGGGTGAAGTGGTCCCTTCGTTCTCGGAAGAATCGTTCGCGCTGTTCATCCCGATGGCCGGCGAGCGCCGCTATCGCGTCGTCGGACCGTTTCCCAGCGATCTCGACGGCGATGGCGTCGACGACGGCGAGCCGGGCCTGATGACCACGGGCCCCGACGGCAGACCGTTGCAGTTCGAGGCGATCGAAGCCGCGATCCGTCGCCAGATGGACGTCGCCGTGCGTTTTTCGGACGTAGCCTGGTTCTCGGCCTATCGCGTCCACCACCGCTGCGTCGATCGCTTCCGAAGCGGCCGCTGCTTCGTGGCCGGTGACAGTGCGCATGTCCACAGCCCGGTCGGCGCCCAGGGGATGAACACCGGCTTGCAGGATGCAGCCAATCTCGGCTGGAAGCTGGCACTGGTCGTCAGCGGTCGGGCAGCACCGCCGTTGCTGGACAGCTATCACGACGAGCGCTGGCCGGTGGCGCAATCGCTGCTCAGGACCACGGACAACGCGTTCCGCTTCGTCATCAGTCGGGCCGCGCCGGTCCGAGCGTTGCGCTTGCAGGTGTTCCCGCGTCTCGCGGCGCGAGCCCTGGAGCTGCCTCGGCTGCGTCGCGCGCTGTTTCGCCGGCTCTCGCAGATCGGCATCGGCTATCGGCACTCGCGGCTCGTCGAGCCGGCAAACCGTTCGGTCCGCGAGGCCGTCGATGCGCTCGTCCACGATCGCTTGAAAGTGCGCGCCGGGGACCGGCTGCCGTTCGCGTTGATCGCGCCACCGCTGGCGGAAGCGCCGACCGCGATCCATCGGAGGCTCCGAAATCCCGGCTTTCATGTCCTGCTGCTCGATCGTCTTGACGACCCGTCGCCGCTGGTCGCATCGTGGCGCGCGCAGCTCGATGCGGCCGGGGCCGGGCCGTTCAGCGTTCATCCGCTGACACTGGCGAATGGCGCGGCGGCGCTGTTCGACGCATTCGGCATCGATGGCACGGCGGTGGTCGTCGTCCGGCCGGACCAGCACGTGGGGTTCGTCGCGCGACGGTTCGATCTGGGAGCGGTCATGGACTGGGTTCGCCACGCTTTGCTTTGTCGGTGACGATGTGGGTTCGACGGGCTTTTATCAGGGCGTCCGGGGTCGGTGCGCCGGGAACCGGACCGCTCCTCATAGTTGGCGCCAATCGTCGGGTCCGGTTCCCTGCACACCGATCCCTCGATGTGGCGATGAGGGTCGTCGAACGGTGATCGTCACCTCCCGGCGCTGGTGAGCCGGGGCGCGGCGGTTGGGACGCTGCCGAGCCTCAGCCGTCGTGACGAAGCGCCGCAACCGGCTCTCCCGAACTGGCGCTGCGTGTGGCCACCATCGCGGTGACGACGGCGGTCGCCACGAGGGTTGTTGCCACCGCGCCGAGCAGCGGCCACGGGACGGTGATGTCCATGGTCCAGTGAAACGATTGCGGGTTGACCCGCTTGATCAGGACAAGCGCGATCCCCAGGCCGAGGAACGCACCCCAGACGACCGCGATAACGGTGCCGACGGTGGCTTCGATCGCGAGTTGCGCGATCACCGCGCGGCGATCGAAGCCGAGATGGCGCAGCATCCCGAATTCGCGTGCCCGCGTCAGAGCCTGAGCCGCATACGTACTGGCTACGCCGAACAGGCCGACGAGGATCGCCACGGCCTCGAGCACGTGGGTGATGGCGAAGCTGCGATCGAAGATCGCGAGCGAGATCCGGCGCAGTTCGCCCGAACTGCGCCATTCGCCGGCGTCGATGATGGGATCGGCGGCGCGCAGTCGGGCAACGAGCGCCGCGCCGTCGACCCCATCCGCCGGCCACAAGGCCAGGTCCGTGGCGCTGTCGTCGCCGGTCAGCCGCAGATAGTCGTTACGGGCAATGGCGATGGCGCCGCCCTGGCGCGCGTAGTCGCGCCAGACGCCACGGATGCGAAGCCGGACGGTGCGGCCGTCGAGCGGTATCGGATGGACGCTGCCGACGCGGAAGCCGTGCCGCGAGACCATCGGCTCGGAGACGAAGCCCTCGAGGTCGAAGCCACCGTCGTCGCGGTACTCGGGTGATCCGCCGTTGCCGCTGGCCGCGCCCCGCGCCGACGGATCGCCAGCGGCGCTTGCCGACGGACCGCCTGCGGCCCTCGCCGACGGACCGCTCGCGGCGCCGAGCACCGGCCCGGTCAACGGCAGTCGCGTCGCGAGCGCATCGGCATCGGTGGCATCGCGCGCAAGCAGCGCCACCGGAGGCGCCAGCGGGTCCAACGTGACCGTCCACGCCCGCAGGAACTCGACGCGACTCGATCCCGCCAGTTGCCGCACAGTGGCCTGGACGCGGGCGTCGACCGGCAAGCCGGCACCGGCGAGCCGCGCGTACCAGTCCGCGGGCAGGACGGTGTCGAGCCAGTCGTCGACCGAATTCCGGAAGCTCGAAACCATGACGATCATGGCGACGCTCAGCGCGAAGCTTGCGACGACGCCGGCCAGCGCAATCGCCACCGACGTTGCAGCCTGCCGCTGATGGGCGAGGGCGAGCCAGGCTGGGGGGCGGCGCCAGATCGCCGCGGCGAACAGCGCATCGAGACCGCGCGTCGCGACCGCGATCACGGTCGGGATCGAAAGGATGCCGGCGAACAGCAGGACGGCGATCGCGCCATAGGCCGGAATCGGCAGCCCACCCACTGGCGGCGCCAGCGCCAGCGCGACCCCGAGCGCCAGCAGCATCGCGGCCGCGGCGATACGTTGTCGCGCAGCACGGGGCGCTTCGATCGCCTGCAGCGCGCCCGACCGCAGGATCGCGATCGCCGGCAGCGTTCGCGTGGCCAGCGCCGGCGCTGCGGCGCCGCCTACCGCCGTGAGCCAGCCGAGGATGGCGAACCCCGCGACGGCCCACCAGTCGATTGCGAGCCGCGGGCGGCTGGGCTCGAAGTATCCGCCGCCGAGATCGGCCCCGAGCACGGCCAGCAGCGCAGTCGCGAGGGCGATGCCGGCGGCCACGCCCGTTCCTGCGCCGACGGCGCCGATCCAGCCGGCCTGGCCGATCAACGCCCGCGCTCCGAACCCCGGCCGGGCGCCCAGCACCGTCAGCAGCGCAAACACCGGTTGCTGGCGCAGCGCGGCCAGTGACATGGCGGCGAACACGATGAAGCCACCCGTCAGGAGCGCGACCAGCGCGAGGACGTTGAGATTGACGCGGTAGGCGCGCGAGATGTTCGACATCCGCTCGCTGTCCTCGTCGGGCGCGAGGACGAGAATGTCGTCGCCGAGTTGCCGTGCAACGGCATCGCGGACCGCCGGCACCGACGATTCCGAGGCGACGCGCAGGTCGATCCGCGACACGCGGCCGACGAGCCCCAGTGCCCACTGCGCCGATCCGAGGTCCGTCAACGCGATCGATTGGTCGACGATGCCTTCGGCAATGCCGGCGACACTGAACCGGCGCATGCCCGCGCTGGTCCTGGCCAAGAGTTCCGAACTCGCGCTGCCGCCCGCGGTCGTGTTGCCGTCCGCGGTCGTGTTGCCGTCCGCGGTCGCGTTGCCGTCCGTGGTCGTGTTGCTGCCCGTGTTTGCGCTTCCGTCTGCACGCCGAAGCACTACGTCCTCGAGCCCCAGTTGGCGTAGCGCCGCGGTCGACAGCCACCATTGATCGGGGCGATCCGGGACGATCGGTCGCGCCGATCGCGCCGCGTCCCTGGTCCGTGCCGGCAGCGGTTCGCGGCTGTCGTTGCCGGCCGTCGACGCTGCCTCGCCCCGAACGGTCGGCGTACCGGTCGGCACCAGAGCCGGCGTGACACTGGCGGCGGCGATCGGTTCGGTCGCGATCAGGCGCAGCGCAACAGTGCGCTCGCCGTCGATGCGGCGAACGGGCAGGACCACGTCGATCACGGGACTGGCACCGGCAATGCCGTCGATCGCCGCCAGGCGGTCGAGCAGCGCTTCGTCGAGCATCCCGGAGCGCGCGCTCACGCGCAGATCGGCATCCCCGTTGATGGCGCCAATCGCCTGCTGGAATGACGACAGCGCCGTGGTATTGACCAGGTGGATCGCCAGTGCGAGCGCGACGCCGATCGCGACGGCGGCGATGCTGGCCAGCGTGCGCCCCGGCTGCGCCCGCCATTGCGCGCGGCGCAGCCAGCGCAGGAGCAGGGAGGGCGGCGGTGCGCCGATCCCGGCCACGGTCTCGCGCGTCACGTGCCGGTTGCTCCCGCCGCTGCGTCGACCAGCGCGCTCGGCGTCAGCCGCAGCCGCCGGTCGGCGATGGCAGCGGCCTGGGTCGAATGCGTCACCAGCACCAGCGCCGCGTTCCGCGTTCGCGTCTGCCGATCGATCAGCGCCAGCGCGACGGCCGCGGTTTCGGGGTCGAGGTTGCCGGTCGGCTCGTCGGCCAGGATCAGCGCTGGTTCGTGGACCAGGGCGCGTGCGAGTGCGACCCGTTGCTGCTCGCCTCCCGACAACGTCGTCGGCAGCGATCGCGACCTGCCGCCGAGGCCGAGCGAATCGAGCACGGCCTCGGCGCGGTCTCGCGCGATTTCAGCAGAAACGCCTTGCAGCAGCAGCGGGATGGCGACGTTCTGCCACAGGACCAGATGTGCAACGAGATGAAACGCCTGGAATACGAATCCGATCGACTGGCGTCGCACCAGCGCTCGCGCCGACTCATCGAGCGTACCGAGTGCCTGCCCTGCGACAGCAACCGTTCCTTCGTCAGCCCGATCGAGGCCTGCGACGAGATTGAGCAGCGTGGACTTGCCTGAACCTGACGGTCCTAGTAACGCAACACGCTCACCGGCTTCCACACGCAGGTCGAGATGACGGAATATCCAATGCCCGGGTTCGTATGCCCGGCCGACACCCGCCAGCGTCAGTACCGGAGCGGTCACCGGGAATGCCTTGTGCAGGCGGTATCGTTTGCGACTCGCGCCGCGCCAGCCGGTGCTCTCATGGTGACCAACCGATGATCGATAGAACCGACTCCGCAGGCCGGGACTTCTCGCGTGACTCTTCTGCCGGATCCAGCAACGATCCGATGGAGGCCTCGGCTCAGGAGACGATGTGGCAAGAACCAGCCCCGGTGTCGCGCCGACAGGTGCGAGCACGCTTGCCCGCGCGGATCGAGCGCCGCAGCGGCGATGCCGACGATGACCGCCACCGGGTGCGCGAGCCGCGCTTCTTCATCGACGCGCACCGCCAGGACAGTGCGCATCGTGTGGTGGATTCGGCCGCGAGTTCCGATCCGAGTCTCACCGATTCGCGCGCCACGATTCTCGCGGGCTTGTCCGACCCGGCCGGGATGCGGGTCGAACCGAAGCATCTCTACGATGCGCTCGGTTCGGTGCTGTTCGGTGCCATCTGCCTCGTCGACGAGTACTACCCGACGCGTACCGAAGCGGCCATCCTCGAGAAGGCACTGCCGGTGCTCGCCGATCGCATCGCGCCGGCCGCGACCTTGATCGATCTCGGCGCCGCCGACTGTGCAAAGGGGATGCGATTGCTCGAGCATCTCGACGTCAGACAGTACGTCGGTGTCGACGTCGCGGCCGCTTGTCTGAGGAACGGCGTCGGCGCTGTCCAGGCAGCCAATCCCGACCTCGACGTGATCGGCCTGGTGGCCGACTTCACCCGTGGCCTGACGCTCCCGCAGGAGGTCTCCGACCGGGGACGGCTGTTCTTCTATCCCGGGTCGAGCATCGGCAACTTTTCGCCGCAGAGAGCCGCGGCGTTGCTCGGTCAGTGGCGGCAACTCGCCGATCGCGATGCGCGCCTGTTGATCGGCATCGACCTGGTGAAGGATCCGGCCACCCTGAAGGCGGCCTATGACGACGCCGTCGGCGTCACCGCGGCATTCAACCTCAACGTGCTGCGTCACCTGAACCGCATCTGCGGCACCGACTTCGACCTGCGGCAGTGGTGCCATCGGGCGTTCTACGACGAGCGCCACCAGCGGATCGAGATGCATCTGGTCGCGCGCGAGAACCTGCGGATCGAGTGGCGAGGGGGCGGCCGCGACGTCGCCGCGGGCCAATCGATTCATACCGAGAATTCGTACAAGTTTCGACTCGACGGATTCTCGCGCCTGCTCGACGAGGCCGGATGGTGGCCGTCGGCGACCTGGACCGACGACCAGCGCTGGTTCGCGCTGGTACTGGCCGAACCGGCCTGAGGCTGGTACTGGCCGAACCGGCCTGACGGCGCTGCCGGACTGGCAGCGGCGATCGGGGCAACCGTCCGCTCAGCCTGCCTCTTCGGCCACGCCGCCCACGGTGGTCGAGAAGCCGCCGTCGACATAGGTGATCTCGGCGGTGACGCCCGCAGCCAGGTCCGACAGCAGGAAGGCAGCGACGTTGCCGACGTCGTGGATCGTCACGTTTCGCCGCAGCGGGGAGTTGCTCGCGACGAAGTCGATGATCTTCGAGATTCCCTTGATGCCCGAAGCGGCCAGCGTGCGGATCGGCCCGGCCGAGATGCCGTTGACGCGGATGCCGCGTGCTCCGAGCGACTGGGCGAGGTAGCGCACGCTCGCCTCGAGCGACGCCTTGGCCAGGCCCATGGTGTTGTAGTTCGGCAGGCTGCGCACCGCGCCGAGATAGGTGAGGGTGAGCAGCGATCCACGGCGCTTTTCCAAGAGCGGCATTGCTGCCCGGGCGATGGCGACGAAGCTGTAGGCCGAGACGTCGTGGGCGATCCGGAACGCCTCGCGGGTCGCGCCCTCGATGAAGTCGCCGGCGATTGCTTCGCGCGGTGCAAAGGCCACCGCGTGGACGACACCATCGATGCCATCGGGCCACTGCTTGCCGAGCGCGGCAAACAGCGCCTCGATCTGCGCGTCTTCGGCGACGTCGCACGGCAGCACCAGCGTCGAGTCGAATTCGGCCGCGAGGCCGCGGATCCGCGCTTCGACGCGCTCGTTCTGGTAGGTGAAGGCGAGCTCGGCGCCCTGGTCGCGACAGGCCTTGGCGATGCCATAGGCGATCGACCGGTTGGACAGCAGGCCGAGGATCAGGATGCGTTTGCCGGACAGGAAGCCAGTTTGTGCCATGGCCGTCGGGGTCGTTTCAAGGGGCTGGCGATTGTCGCATGGCCGGGCGTGCGAGCCGGGTGCCGCTTCTGCCGGGCGCTGCTGCCAGATGCCGCTTTCCCTCCGTCGCGGTGCCGCAAACCGCGCGGGACCCGTGGTAGGTTATCCGCTCCGCGCCGACGCGCACCGCCCGTCCTCGATGCCCGCGTGCTGAACCCCGTTCGAGCTCTTCGGTCCGCACCGTATCGGCTGGTGCTCGCCCTGGTGCTGATCGTGACGGCATTGTCGATCGGCCGGCCGGCACGGGCTGCTCATGCGCTCGCCTGGGGCGACACGCCGAAATACGGACCCGATTTCCGCCAGTTCGACTATGTTCGTCCCGATGCACCGCGAACCGGCACGCTGAACCGCGACGGCTTCGGCAGCTTCGACAAGCTCAATCCGTTCACCTTGCGCGGGCTCGCCGCCGGCGGGCTCGGCGACCTGATCTTCGAGACCCTGGCCGAATCGAGCTGGGACGAGCCGTTCACGGCCTACGGCCTGCTGGCCGAGGACATGACGTTCGCCGCCGACCGGTTGTCGATCACGTTTCGGCTTCGTCCCGAGGCCCGCTTCGCCAACGGCGATCCGGTGACGGCGGCCGACGTCAAGTACTCGTACGAGATCCTGACCGGAAAGTTCGTGCATCCGCGCTTCGCCCAGTTCTTCGCCGACGTCAGGGCGGTCGAGGTCCTCGGTCCGCGCGAGATCCGGTTCACGTTCAGACGACTGAACCACGAACTGCACATGATCCTCGCTGTCCAGTTGCCGATCTTCTCGCCGAAGTGGGCCGGGGATCAGCCGTTCGATCAGATCGGTCAGACGGCGCCGGTCGCCAGCGGCCCGTATCGGATCGCCGGCGTCGATTTCGGCAAGACCATCAGCTACGAGCGCCGCGCCGACTACTGGGGCTGGGGACTGCCGATCCGGCGCGGCATGTTCAACTTCGAGCGCATCACCTACAAGTACTTCAAGGACGAGACGGCGCGGCTCGAGGGGTTCAAGGCCGGCGAGTTCGACTGGCTGTTCGAGAACACGGCCAAGAACTGGGCCCGCGGCCACGTCGGCCGGCGCTACAGCGACGGCGATCTGGTCAAGGATCAGATCCCGCATTCCAACGTCGCGGGGATGCAGGGCTTCGCGATGAACCTGCGCCGGCCGCTGTTCGCCGACGTCCGGGTCCGCCAGGCACTGGCATTGGCGTTCGACTTCGAGTGGATGAACCGGCAGGTCTTCTACAACCAGTACACGCGCACGGCGAGTTACTTCGCCAACAGCGACATGGCAGCCGCGGGCCCGGCCGAAGGTGCCGAGCGGGCGCTGCTCGAGGATCTCGGCCGGCGCGGGCTTCGGATTTCCGCCGACCTCTACGAGCCACCGCCGATGCCGCCCGAGACCGATCCGCCGGGCTCGTTGCGCGACAACCTGCGCGCGGCGCGGGCGCTGCTCGAGTCGGCAGGCTGGCGTGTCGGCGACGACGGCGTGTTGCGCAACGCCGCCAGCGACGCATTCGCATTCGAGGTGCTCAGCTACTCGAGCACGCTCGAGCGGATCGCCACGCCGTGGGTGCGCAACCTGGCCAAGCTCGGGATCTCGGTCAGCCTGCGGGTCGCCGATCCGGCGTTGTTCCAGCGTCGGCTCGACGCTTTCGACTTCGACGTCACGACGCATTCGTTCGCGATGAGCCAGACGCCGGGCAACGAACTGCTCGACATGTTCGCCAGCCCGGCGGCCGGGCATGACGGCTCGAACAATCTGCCTGGTATCAAGGACCCGCTGGTCGACGCGATCATCGATGGCCTGCTGCGCGCCGAGACCCGAGACGAACTCGTGGTCGCGGCCAAGGTGCTCGATCGGGCACTGCG
>JBEVJQ010000079.1:0-2978 GCA_040510055.1 Burkholderiaceae bacterium
TCATCTCGCTGGTCCGCGGTGTGGCGCTTCCCGGCTCGATGTCGTAGGCCGCCAGCAGGAACGCGAAATCGCGATCGACCTTGAGCCGCCGCGGATCGCGGGGATGGACGATGAACAGGCCCATCATTCCCATTGCCAACTGGACCATCTCGTCGGCATGAGGGTGGTACATCTGCGTGCCGGGCCGCTGCAGCGTGAACTCGTAGACGAAGGTCTTGCCGGGCGCGATCTGCGGCTGCGTCAGTCCTCCGACGCCGTCCATCCCGCTGGGCAACTGGACCCCGTGCCAATGAACGGTGGTGTGCTCGGGCAGCCGGTTGGTGACGAAGATCCGCACCCGGTCGCCTTCGACCGCCTCGATCGTCGGCCCCGGGCTCGAACCGTTATAGCCCCAGAGATTGGCCTTCATTCCCGGGGCGAACTCGCGGACCACGGGCTCGGCCACGAGGTGGTACTCCTTGACGCCGTCGTTCATCCGCCACGGCAGCGTCCACCCGTTCAGGGTGGCCACGGGCTGATACGGCCGCCCGTTCGGCGGCATGAGTGGCGGCGCCATCGCCGGGTCGGTGCGGCTCGCGGCTTCGGGCACCGCGGCGACCGCGACCCGGCTGACCGCCGAGGCCGTGATCGCGGCGATGCCGGCAGCGCGGAAGAAGCTTCTGCGTTGGGTCATCACCAGTCCTCAGTGAGCGCGTGCGCGGCCGGCAACCGCGCTCTCGAACAGGGCGGCGCTGTCGACGTAGGGCGCCGCGCTGGTCGCAGGGCCGGCGTCGGTCACAGGAAGCGCAGCCGTCCCGGGAACCGCGGCCGTTGCAGGGCCTGCCGCCAACACCGTCTGCAGACGACTGTCGGCGATCCAGAAGTCGCGCAGCGCTTCGATGTAAGCCGTGACACCGATCACCTGCTCGCGCGAATCGGCCAACAGTTCGAAGACGCTGACGAGCATCCCGTTGTAGCGCAGCAGCGTCTCTTCCGAGATTCGCCGGCGCAGCGGCACGATCTCGTCGCGATAGTGCCGGGCCAGGTCCCAGGCCATGCGGTAGGCGGAGTACGACTCGCGGACCTGCGACCGGGCCTCGGTGGCGACTGCCGCCGTCCGATGGAAGGCCTGCAGGTACAACGCTTCGGCCCGTGCCGCGCGCGTCGCGCCGAAGTCGAACAGCGGCAACTCGAGTTCGATCTCGTAGCCGTCGCGGCGCGGTGCGCCGGTCTCGCTGCTGTTGACGTAGCCCGCTTCGAGGACGTTGACGAAGCGTGTGGCCCGAGTCAGCCCGAGCGAGCGTGCCGTCGCCTCGGCAGCGAGCCGCGCCAGGCGAACGTCGAGTCGGCGCTCGACCGCCGTGCGCTCGGCATCGCGTGGCTCGAGCGCCGTCTGCGGCAGGTCCGGCAGCCGCTCGGGCAGTTCGAACGACAGCTGTTCGCCGAGGCCGAGCGCGCGGGTCAGCCGCTCGCGCGCAGCGACGGACCGATGTCGGGCGCGGGCGAGACCGGCGACGGCCTCGGCATGGAATGCGTGTTCGCGCATCCGGTCGAGCTTGTTCAGGTTGCCGGCCTGCTGCATCCGCTGCGCAAGCTCGCTGGCCACATCGGCCGACTCGACGACCTGCTCGCCGTAGCGGACCTGCTCGCGCGCCGCAACGGCGCCGAAGAACGCCTCGCGCGCCTCCGCGGCGACGCCGACTGCGGCGAGCGCCGCCTGATACTGAGCCTCCTCGAGGCGCTGTGCCGCGACAGCCGAGGCCACGGGCAGCGTCAACAGGCCCAGCAGGTCGAACATCACCGAGCGATCGATCTCGGTCACGCCGCCCCCGCGCAGGTGGCCGAAACTCACCCGCGGATTGGCCAGGCGACCGGCGCGGACGCGGTCGGCCTCGGCAACCCCGAGTCGGGCAAAGCGTGCCTGCAGCCCGCGGTTGCTCAGCAGCGCGAGTTCGACGCTGGCGTCGGCAGACAATGGCTGCCCGAGCAGTTCGTCGATCCGGGACCGGACCTCGGCCGTCACGGAGTCACCGGGCACCCGGTGCCAGACCGGCGCCACTCCGACGCGTTCGCGGGTCAGGTCCGCGACCTTGTCGAAGCCACCGTCGGCCGCGAAGGTGGCGCAGCCGGCCATGAAGATCGGGGCCGCGGCAGCGGCCAGCAACAGGACAGGCGTCGCGGTCGACGCTGCCCATGAAAGCAGCAACTTGTTCATGATCCGAAGACAGTCGATCGTCGACTCGCCGCCTCGAACGACAGCAGGTCGACCGATGTCCGCGCCGTCGAGGGGCGAACGCCATCGGGCCCCTTGCCGAGGCCCCGTCTGGATCAGCTGCTTCGGGGAGGTCGCTCGAGGCGCCCCGTTTCGAAATCAGGCGCGGGGGCCCGATCGGCGGGAACGAACGCCGAAGCGCCGGGCGGTGGGGCCGGCAGCGCCGGCGCCGTGCTCGCCATCGGCGTCGCCAGGCAGAAGGCCCAGCAGGGTGCCCCACTGCCGGCCAGGTCATGGCTCTCCGCGCCGCCATCGGCTGCCAGCGCCGTCGCGGCGGCGGATCCTCCCGTCATGCTGGGAGGGGCGCGGAAGTCGTCGTGGCCATCTGACTCGCGGGGGCCGCTGGGTCCGTGGCCATGGGGGCCGCCGCCGGGACCTTGGTCACCGTGGCGGCTGCCGGGACCATGGGCACTGTGGGCGCTTCCGCGGCCGTGGTCGCCGCCTGGACCGTGGTCGCCGTGCGGGCCCCCGGTACGGTGGTGGCCACCGTGGCCATGACGACCCACGTGACCTCGTTCGCCGGCAACGACGGCGACGCCCGTGGCGCCGCTGCGATCGAAAGCGATCCGCCCCTCGGCCGTCGGCGGGCACCAGATGGCTCCGGCCATCGTCCCCCGGGCCGGGAGCACCGCGATCAGCAGCGACAGCAGGACGATCCGTAACGACTTCATCGACGACAAGGACCGCGCGGGAGCAACGGGTGGCAGCCGGCCAACCCGGCCGGCCG
>JBEVJQ010000080.1:0-3611 GCA_040510055.1 Burkholderiaceae bacterium
TGCCGCCACCGGTGCCCGTGCCGCCACCAGTACCCGTGCCGCCACCGGTGCCCGTGCCGCCGCCACCGGAGCCTGTGCCGCCGCCACCGGAGCCCGTGCCGCCGCCACCGGAGCCCGTGCCGCCATCGGTGCCTCCGCTGCCGGTGCCCCCGCTGCCGCCCGCTGCTCCGCCGCTCGTCCCGCCGCCAGTCGTCCCGGTACCCGGCGAGCGGATGTCGGCGATCGCAACGGCGAGTCCGGCCTTGTCACGTTCTTCGCCCATCGCCTGCGCAGCGTTCAGGCCGCTCGGGCCGAGTCCAGGCTGGCCCGCCGGGGCGCCGATCAGATCGACGACCGCCGAGACGATAAAGGCACCCCCATTGCCACGGGAGAGCGCGAGCGGACTACCGCCGACGCGTGCACCGGCGTCACCGGGGACCGACGCCTTCAGCGTCACGCCCGAGGCGCCGGCTGCGGCAACGACCGCCGCGGCCGCGCCGGGGGCGCGGTCGGCGGCGGCCCTGCCCGTCGTGTCTGCGGCCGGCGCGCCAGGCAGCGTCGGAACGGAAGTCGCCGTCGTCAACTGCGGCCGCTCGTTGCTCCGAGACGGCGAGGTGTTGGAGTCGGCGACGTAGGCGGCGTCGCCGGCCGCGACATCGATCGAGCCGGCATCGTTGGCCACGAAGATGCGCCCTTCGTTCACGGCGACGCGCAGGCCGGCGCTGCGACCCGGATGGCAGCTGGGATCGCAAACGGTCTGTTCGACCACGAACTGCGTGCCGCGGATGCCGATGATGGCCGTGGGCGTAGACAGCCGGAAGTCGGCGGCATCGCGCTTTCCGACGAGGCCGGAGATCGAACGGAGCGCACCCACGACGAGCGTGAAGAAGCCGCGCTGGTCGTTGGTATCGAAGCGATAGTCGTCGATGCGGAACTCGGTCCGCGGTTGCAACGAGACCAGTGCGCCGTCGCTGAACCGGATCTGCGCTCGACCGTCGAATCCGGTGACGATCGTGTCTCCGCTCATCACCAGCGTTCCGGACGATGGCAGCAGGGTCGACTCGGTGGTGCCGCTGCCGGCCGGCCGATTTCCTTGCGGCGCCGGAACGTTGGCGCCGGTCGCCGTCGCCCGACGCAGCGTGACGTCACCGGCGACGAGCAGCAGTTGTCCTTCGCTTGCTGCGACGGTCCCCGGAACGACGAGTCCACCGATCGCGCAAAGCAGTGCCAGTACCCAGCCGAGCAACGTGGCGCTGCCCCCGCGCTGGACCGGTCCGGGCATCCCGACGTCGCGGTCCGGAACGGCCCGAGCACGAGGGCGCCGATCCGATGGGCGCGCGAACAGATACCAGGGATCCCGGCGCGCGGTCATGACTCAGAACCGGTAACGCAGTCCGACCTGGAACTGCGTGCGATCGAACTCGTTGGGTCCGAGGTTCGAAGCGTTGCGCAGGTAGCTGATCTGCGGGC
This sequence comes from Burkholderiaceae bacterium, assembly GCA_040510055.1. GTDB lineage: Bacteria > Pseudomonadota > Gammaproteobacteria > Burkholderiales > Burkholderiaceae_E > Lautropia. Next base: position 1,450 of record JBEVJQ010000080.1, read on the forward strand.
TCAGTGTCAGGTTCGAATCGAGTTCATGATCGAGACTGAGGCGCGCCTCGAACTGCCGATCGCTGCGGACCACGCCGAAGAAGCTGTCCGGCGCATCGTGCTGCCGCTGTTCCCAGGCCACGCTCGCAGCGCCGCGCCAGCGGGCGGCGATCGCGCGCGACAGGCCGGCACGGACGCCGTAGAAGTCGAACGACAGCGAGTCGACATCGGCGGTCGACGCTTCGCGTCCCAGATAGAGGTTGCCGATCGCGACCGTGGTGCCGGGATCGTCGAAGCCGTGGACCGCAGTGGCGCCGATGACCTGGCGACGGGCATCGCGCGAACTCTGGTCGGGAAAGCTCAGCGCGAACCATTGGCCGTACAAACCGACCTGGCTCGACGTATTGAGTTCGCGCTGCCACTGCGCCGAGACGCCGGCGGCTTCGCGAAACGACTCCTGATCCAACCAGAGATGCTGCAACTGAGCGCTCACCGAATACCGGCTCCGTCCGGACAACCAACCGAAACCAGTCGTTGCGTCAGCGGAACCCAGGTCGTAATTGTGCTGGCTGGGATTGATCCGTTGGTTGAGGTTCACGCCGATCGTCCAGTCGGCCCTGCCACCGATCGGAGCGATGTACTGCGCCAAAACGCCGACCGAATGGAAGGCGCTTTTTCGAGGACGACTGGCGGGCAGCGGTATCAGCGCCTGGCCATCTCCGATCACCCAGCGATCGAGGCTCGTGCCGAGGTTGACGTTGTTGTCGAAGCCGGCTGCGACGTCGACCGAGCCGGTGAACCGCGCGGTCCGCTGCGATTCGGGGAGCGCCAGGATCGCGAGGTAACGCTCGACGGTGTCACGAACGGCGGGGGGCAGATCGTCGGCATAGACCGCCTCGAACTCGCGCCGAGCGGCCTCGCGCTCCTTGACGGCAAGGAAGGCGCGACCGATCTCGGCCCGGACCACGGTGTTGCCTGGTTCCCGAGCCAGCACGCGCTCGAACGCCATGATCGCCTTGCCCGGATCGCCGCCATCGAGGGCGGCGATTCCGAGTTGATAGTCGAACGCCGGATCACCGGCATAGGTCGCCGTCTCCGGCTCGAGCAGCCGGAGTGCCTCGAGCGGCTTCGCCTCCGCCATCAGGCGTCGGGCCTCGGCCAGCAAGCGCTCGAGCGCCGCGGCCCTGGCGGACGACGGTGCCTGCGCCAGCAACGGTGTCTGCGCCAGCAACGGCCCCTGCAATCGCAGCTGCGCTTGCAACGGCGCCTCCAACCGCAACGGCGCCTGCGATCGCAACTGCGCCTGCGGCGGGATCTGCAACTGCATCGGCAGCCGTGGCGGCCATCGCAACCGTTCTGGCGCTGGTGGCGACTGGCTCGCCGACTGCGCGAACGCCGATCGATCGAGCGCCGCGGCGATCAGCGAGCCGGCAAGGGCCGTTGCGAGCGCGAGCCCCCGCCCACCCCTCAATTCGGGCCTGCGGTCGCCGCGACGCGTCGGGCACGCAACGAATGCGGGAACGCGCGCTCGATCTCGACCGGGACCATGGTGCCGATCAGTTCCGGCGGCCCGGCGAAGTTGACGACCCGATTGTTGGCCGTGCGTCCGCGCAGTTCGGTCGCATCCTTCTTCGAGCGGCCCTCCACGAGGATCGTCTGGACGCTCCCGACCATGGCTTCGCTGATGGCGTCGGTGTGACGTTGCAGAAGGTCGACCAGTCGTTGCAGGCGCTCGACCTTGACGGCGTGCGGCGTGTCATCGGGCAGGTCGGCCGCCGGCGTCCCGGGTCGGGGACTGTAGATGAAGCAGAACGACTGGTCGAAGCCGACCCGAGCGACGAGCGCGAGTGTCCGTTCGAAGTCGTTGTCGGTCTCGCCGGGATAGCCGACGATGAAGTCCGACGACAGGCAGAGATCGGCCCGCGCGCTTCGCAACCGACGAACGATCGACAGGTACTCGAGGCTGGTATAGCCGCGCTTCATCGCCGCGAGGATCCGGTCCGACCCCGACTGCACCGGCAGGTGGACCTGCGGCACGAGTTTCGGCAGCCGTCGGTGGCAATCGATCAAGCGATCGCTGAACTCGCGTGGGTGCGACGTGGTGTAGCGGATCCGTTCGACACCCGGAACCTCGTGGACGTAGTCGAGCAGCAGCGCGAAGTCGGCCGGGCTGTCGAAGCCTT
>JBEVJQ010000081.1:0-5931 GCA_040510055.1 Burkholderiaceae bacterium
CCGGTGATGGCGGCAGGAGACCTGTCCGGCGTCCATGCCCGGCCGCTGGTCTGGGATGGATTCGGCGCCAACCGACCGGCGCTGGCCGAGGCCGCTGCCTCGAGCGGCTTCTTCAATGCCGTGGTCGATCCCGACGGCGTAGTCCGCTCGGTTCCGCTGCTGGCCGCGCACGACGGCAAACTCTACGAATCGCTGGTCGTGGCGCTGCTGCGCGTTGCCGAAGGCCGTGACGGCGCGATCGCGCCGCTGCGGATCGGATCGCAGGCGATGGGCATCGGCGAGTGGCGAATTCCGTTCGCCGACGACCTCACGGCGCGCGTGCCGTTCGCCGGCAATGCCGGGCCCGGTGCCGGACGCATCGAATATGTCTCGGCCTCGGACGTGCTCGCCGGAGTCGTCGACCCGAATGTGTTCCGGGACAGGATCGTCCTCGTCGGCGCCTCGGCCCACGGCATCGGCGATCGCAGGGCAACAGCCGTCAACCGCATGACTCCCGGCGTCGAGGTCCAGGCGACGCTGATCGCTGGCGCCCTGGCCGGCGACATCGCCAGCGAACCCTGGCACGCCAGGATCGTGATGGCGCTGGTCACGATGGTGCTGGGCGTGGCCTTGTCCTGCTGGTTGCCGCTGCTGTCGGCGCCGGCAATCGCCGCCGTCGGCGCCTGCGTCATGGTCGTCCTGTACCTGTTCAACCTGATGGCTTTCGCCCGGCTGGGCTGGGTGCTGCCGACGGCCGGGACGATGATGCTCGCCACGGCGCTAGCGGTGATCAGCTTCTCCGTCGGCCACTTCGTCGAGGGCAAGGCGCGGCGGGCGGTGATCGAGCTGTTCGGCCAGTATGTTTCGCCCGAACTCGTCCGGCGGATGGCCCGTCGTCCCCAGGCCTACCCGATCGAGAGCCAGAACCGCAACTTGACGATCCTGTTCGCCGACATCCGCGGGTTCACGCGGATCGCCGAGTCGATGGACCCGCAGTCATTGCGGGAGTACCTCACTCGCTTCCTCACGAAAATGACGGAAGTTGTCCACCGCCACGAGGGAACGGTCGACAAATACATGGGCGATGCGATCATGGCTTTCTGGGGCGCGCCGATCGAGGATCCTAACCAGGAGGACCATGCGGTGGCAGCGGCACTGGAGATGAATCGGGCGGTGATCCAGCTCAACGAGGAGTTCGCCGAACGCGGCTGGCCGGCTCTGGCGATCGGAATCGGCGTCAATTCCGGCACCGCGCGCGTGGGCGACATGGGCTCGCAACTGCGGCGGACCTATACCGCGATCGGTGATGCCGTCAATCTCGCGGCCCGCTTCGAGTCGCTGACCAAGCGCTTCGGCCTCCCCATCCTCATCGGCGAGGCGACGGCCCGGCGGGTTACCGCTGTCGAACTGGCCAGCCTCGGCGACACCGACGTCCCCGGACGCACCGAGCGCGTTCGCGTCTACTGTCCGAAGTCGCTGGTCAAGGTCAAGGCCCCGGTGGCCGAGGTCGCGACGGTCTGACGGAGTCGCCGATGAATCCGCGAGGTCACGGCTGATGCGACTGACCGTCCTCGGTTGCAGCGGCGGAATCGGCGGCGGCAACCTGGCGCAGGGCAGCCGTGCACACACCAGCGCGTTCCTGCTCGACGACGACATCCTGATCGACGCCGGCACCGGCACCGAGGACCTGACCGTCGAGCAGCTGGCCCGGATCGACCACGTGTTCCTGTCGCACTCGCACCTCGATCACATCTGCGCGCTGCCCCTGATGATCGACTCGGTAGGCGCGACCCGCACCCGGCCTCTGGTGGTCCACGCGCTGCAGGAAACGATCGACGCGCTGAAGACCCACATCTTCAACTGGGTCATCTGGCCGGATTTCACCGAGATCCCGCACTACGACCGGCCGTGGATGCGATTCGAGCCGATCACCGTCGGCGCGACCATCACCCTCGGCACGCGGCGCGTGCGGGCCATCGCCGCCAACCACACCGTCCCGGCGCTCGGCTACCACCTCTCGTGCGAGGGCGGGTCGATCATCTACTCCGGCGACACCTGGCCCAATGCCGAGTTCTGGCGCGTCGTCAACGGCGTTCGCGACCTGCGCTACCTGATCATCGAGACCGCATTCTCGAACAAGGAGCAGGACCTCGCGAGAACGGCCAAGCACCTGTACCCGATCCAGCTCAGCCAGGAACTGGAGAAGATGCGGGTCGAGCCCCAGGTGCTGATCACGCACCTGAAGCCGAGCGACCGGGCGCTGATCGCGACCGAGATTCAGGCGTGGGCGGGGCGGTTCCAGCCGGAGATCCTGCAGAGCGGGCGGGTGATCGAGGTCTGAGCCTCGTCGTCGGCGGCTGCTCGTCCGCGGCACCCTGGGCCTAAAGCGGCACCCTGCGCCTAAAGCGGCACCCTGCGGCTGAACGGCGCCCCGTGCCTGAGCGGCGCTCAGCGCCTAGCGGCGCCGTCGGTCCCGGATGCCGTTTACCGCAGCTCGTCGAGCACGCCGCAGCGCGTCACCAACCGTCCGCGACTCGAGTGACGAATCGCGTCACCCCTGCTTTGGGCGCGGCAGTCCGCAGCCGTCGGCAAAGGGCCAACGGTCGTTCGTGGCGGTCTCGCGGGGGTCCGCCCGGACACGCGATGGCGCGCTATCCGTTCGTCGGGTCGCGTCGACCACAGCCATTCACTGGCACGGACCGCGCATCAGGAGAGACGTCGCGATGACCGAGGCGCCGATCGAGGGGCCGCGAAAACTGCTTCCAAGGAGCATGTGATGATGTTGAAACGAGTTCAGAAGGGTTTCACCCTGATCGAACTGATGATCGTGGTTGCGATCATCGGTATCCTGGCTGCCGTCGCGATCCCCGCGTACCAGGACTACACGGTTCGTGCGAAGGTGACCGAGGGCCTGAGCCTCGCCGCCGGTGTGAAGACGACCGTGGCCGAGAACGCCTCGAACGGCGTTGCCCTCGACCTCGCGACGCCGGGCCAGAGCAGCGTTCCGCTGATCACCTCGCGCAACGTGACCGGTATCGTGGCCGCCGGCGCCACCGGCGAGATCACGATCACGTACGCTGCCACCGCTGGCAACGGCACGCTGATCCTGGCCCCGATGTCGAACGGCGCCGCGCTCGCGAGCGGCACGGTTCCGCCGAACGTCATCACCTGGAACTGCAACTCGGCCTCGTCGACGAAAGTCGGTACCAAGGGCACGCTGGTCGCGAAGTACTCGCCTGCCGAGTGCCGCAACTAAAAACCTGATTCGGGTCGCAGGGCCCGATTCACGTTCGAAGGGCGCGGCCATCGGCCGCGCCCTTCCTGTTTGACGATTGCCACCATCATTCCGGCGGTTTCGATGCGCACGATCCACTCGTCACAACGGGGCTTCACCCTGATCGAACTGATGATCGTGGTCGCGATCATCGGCATCCTGGCGGCCGCAGCGTTGCCGGCGTATCAGAACTACGCACTACGAAGCAAGGTCGTCGAAGGGTTGATCCTTGCCTCGGGGGTGAAGGCGATGATCAGCGAGAACGCGGCCAACGGCATGACGCTCAACCTGGCAACCCCAGGTCAGGACGGCGTTCCGGCTCTCTCCACGCGGATCGTGAGCAGCATCATCGTCTCGCCGGGCAATGGCGAGATCGAGATCACCTACCGACCCAATTCCGGGAACGGCACGCTCTATCTGGTGCCAACAGCCAGCGGCGCTGCGCTCGTCTCCGGCACCGTGCCGGTCAACGTCCTCGTCTGGTACTGCAACGCGGCCGGATCGACCAACCCGGGAAGCAAGGGCACGTTGAGCCCTGCACACGCGCCGGCGGAGTGTCGCTAACCGGATCCATTGGAAGCATGACCGGCAGCCCTGGATCGCGCCGCCCGGCGATCGCACCCTGGGTGCACGTCGCGGCACTCGCCGGTTACACGGTCCTCTGCGTCGCTTGGTCGCTGTTCGCCGGCCGCGATCTGAATTGGGACCAGCTCAATCACCATCTGTATCTCGGCCACCTGTGGCACCACGGTCGGCTTGATCGGGATTTCATGGCCGCAGGCGGCCAGAGTTACTACAACCCTCTGCCGTACCTGCCGTTCCACGCGCTGGTCGTCGGCGGCTGGTCGTCGAACACGATCACCGCGCTGCTGGGCGTCCTCCATTCGCTGAACGCGTGGTTGCTGCATGCGATCGGCTGGTCCGTGTTTCGCGGGCGATACGGCGGGCCCGGAAATCAGATTTTTCTCGGTGAGCTAGGCGACAGGTCCGGATCAGATTCGGTCTGCAACCGCCTTGGCACCTACGGATCCGCGTTTTCCTCGACGAGCATTTGGAGCCGGTTCTCGGACTATGGCGGTTCGTTTAGCAACTACAGTGCTTTCAGCCGGTTCGCGAGCAATCCACCGGTGGTGGTCAACTCACAGAATCAATCTGTCGGGTACTTCACCATTGGATTCATGCCCGTAGCTCAAGTCGCCGGTATTCCGTCAGTGGTCGACTTCTTCGAGGAATCGGGAGGCGACTACGATGCCACCTTCACCTATGCTTGTGGCGTTGACGCTCAGGCTCCGGGGGAGCGAGGCATGACCTATGGTATGGGCGAGCGCGAGTTCGGCGAAAGCAGGAGACCCGCGTCGATCCTTGGACTTGACGGACATCGTCTCCGCCAGTACAGTGCATCCAACGCGATCGAAAGAAGTCCAAGAGCATCCAGCTAGCGCCGCTTCTGCGGCGTTTTTCATTTCGGATCAACACTTACCCCGCTCAATGGCGCGCAACGACGTACAACGACGTCCAGCGCCAGCCAAGTCGGGGTCATGGTACGGGCCCCACCTGGCTGACGCCCGCTGGCAGCGGCCGCGGCGAACGGCGCATCCTCGGCAAGAGCAAAGGCGGCGAGTACGTTGAACGGCACAGCATCTATCTGGCGTCGAATCCTCTCCGGTAGATCGTCCGGCGTCATTCCGCGCATCGGGTCCACTCGTCAGCAACGTCATCGCCGACGGCATCGGGCAAGATGACCCGGGCCCTGACGCCAGCATCGATCCATCGATTGCGGCATTCCCATGCCGCCGCCTGACCGGCGCCCTTGACGTCGTGGTCAGCGAAAACCGTCAAGCACTCGATCCCGGCCAGCACGGGACACGTGGCCAGGTTGCCGGAGTTCAGGCAACTCCAGACTGGCTGGAATCCGTGAGCTGCCATCAGGCACGTCTCGATGCCCTTGCCGATCCCGAGGCCAAGTTCGACCGCTTCGTCAGGCCACAATCGAACGACGGATGCGCCGCTCGTGACGCCGTTTAACGATCCGTTGAGCCGCGGATCGTCGGACGCGGGATCGTGCCTGCCGTTGACCAGGGCCTTGCCATGCGCGAGCCCGATCGAGCCGTTCACCCGCGGCGGCATCAAATTGAGGAGCACGCTGCCGCAGGCGGCACGGCAGCTGGTGCGCGTACCGGCGCTGGCTTGGCAACGTCGACTACTATGCCCATCCCGCCGCGGGACCGCGCGTCCTGCGACTGCTCAGCCGACTGCTGGACGACCACGGCCAGAACTGCGAACTCTTCGGACCCGACAACGGATACCGATTCGTGATCTACGCCCTACTGCCGGGGACGCTCCTCGCCGACCCGGTCGTCGCGAAATCCGCAACGGCAACCGGTTCGTGACCACAACAGATCCCAAGTGCCGGCGGGCTACGACGCAATCTTCATAGACCGTTTCGGCGGCCTCGATCCGGCTGAAGGATCTGGACGTGCCGGACGAGGACGACGACGAGGCCGAAGGGTGAAGTTCGACCGCGCCGAGCTCGAAGCCGTTGTCTCCGGCTGCCCACTTCATCGAACGCGGCGATCGCGCGCTCGGGGCGCCAACCGTGGTGCAATGCCTTTCACTCCGGCTCCAACCGGAGGCCGACCAAATTGGGCGGCTGGCCTGGTCTGCTTGATGAGACAGGT
>JBEVJQ010000082.1:0-3239 GCA_040510055.1 Burkholderiaceae bacterium
CGTCACGGACGTGGCCTGGTCGCCATGCCACCGGTTGATCGCATCGCGCTTCCCCACGGTCGGCCTGTTCGACCGGATCGCGGCGCCGGCCGATCTCGACGTGGCGTTCGCGATCGAGGGGCTGACCAATCCCAGGCTGCGCCAGGAACTGGGGCAATTGTCGTTGGTGCCGCCCGAGGACCGCATTACCGGTCCGGGCGCGACGATGGTGATGGCCGCGTTCACCCACCCGAATCCGCTCGGCTCGCGCTTCAGCGATGGCAGCTATGGCGTCTATTACGGAGCCGAATCGTTCGAGACCGCGGTTGCCGAGGTCAGCCATCATCGCGGTCGATTCCTCGCCCGAACCGCCGAGCCGGCCATCGACATCGACCTGCGCTGGATCGAGGCGGATTTGCACGCCCCGCTCCATGACCTCAGGGGCCTGCGCGAGCGGCTGCCAGCTGTCTACGCCCCCGATCACTATGGCGCGAGCCAGTTGCTCGGACGGCGCCTGCGCCTCGCCGGCAGCGACGGCGTGGTCTACGACAGCGTGCGCAGGCCGGGCGGACAATGCGCGGCGGTGTTCCGTCCGAAGGTCCTGCGCGCTGCCGCCGCCCGCGGCCATATCGGCCTGCACTGGGATGGCGAGCGGATCTCGCATTGGTACCGCAAGGGCGAACCGACCGCCCTCTGACCGAGCGATCCGACCCGCGTCCCTCCTGAACGAATCGGATCGCCGGTCGGCCATGCCGAAGGGTGTCGGCCGACGCTCGCTAGCGGGCTGGCGCCTCTTGCGCTCGAATTCGTCCGGTCCCGATATCGATAGCAGAAATGCTTCGTTCTCGCGGTCGCTGACGATCCCTACACTGGCGCCGCGCCACTCCGGCGCCCGCCCGCGTTCCGCGCCTGCTCGTCGTTCCGGCACCTGCGCCGCGACCGGCCCTCGTCAGCCCATCCCCCTCGGGAGTCCGAATGTCCGCCGTCCTGTCCGAAGCATGCCTGCCACCGGTGCTGAAAGCGGCGCGCGCCGCCGGCCGCGCCGCGGGACTGCCTTATGCCGGCAGCCTCCCGCCCCAGGCCGCCTGGGCGCTGGTGCAGGACGGGGCGGCGACGCTGGTCGACGTGCGCTCGGCCGAGGAGTGTCGCTTCGTCGGCCAGGTACCTGGCGCCGATCGGGTGCCGTGGGCGACGGGACTGAAGCTCGAGCGCAATACACGATTCGTCGAGCAGCTCGAGGCAACCATCGACAAGGACGCAGTCGTCCTGCTGCTCTGTCGCAGCGGCAAGCGCTCGGCGCTGGCCGCTGAGGCGGCTACCGACGCCGGGTTCGCCCACGCGTTCAGCATCCTCGAAGGGTTCGAGGGCGAGCTGAACGCCTCGGGGCAGCGTGGCGCTGACGATGGCTGGCGCTTCCGCGGCCTTCCCTGGACGCAGGACTGAGGGCGTCGCGCAGGGCGGAGCAGGCGCCATCGACGGACGACTGGACGCGCCGGGTGCACCCCTGATGACGGCCGCCTGCTCCGGTCAGTGACCGTCGGCGGGCGCTGACACGTCCGCATCCGGCTGGCGGGACGCGATGACCTTGTCGATCGTGTTGCCGTCCATGTCGACGATCTCGAATCTCCAGCCGCCCCACGTCGTCGTGTCGGCGGCCTTCGGCAGCCGCCCGGTGAGCAGCATCATCATGCCGCTCAAGGTGTGGTAGCGGCCGTGCTCCTCCTCGGGGACGGAGGAAAGCCCCAGCCGGTCTTTGAGTTCCGGCACGGGAATGTGGCCGTCGAGCAGCCAGCTGCCGTCCTCGCGCTGCACCGCCCACGAGTGCTCGGGGTCGCGCGGCTTGAACTCGCCGGTGATCGCCTCGATCAAATCCTGCAGCGTGATGATCCCCTGGATCTCACCGTACTCGTCGACGACGAACGCGACGTGCACATGTGAACTGCGGAAATTGTCGAGCAGTTCCATGCCGGTCAATGACTCCGGCACGTAGAGCGGTGGCTCGAGCGGCTGATTGGCAAGGCCGCGGTCCTCGCCCTTCAGGATCCGCGAGAACCAGCGCCGCGCGTTCACCACGCCCAGCATGCTGTCGAGCCCGCTCTTGACCACGGGGTATTGGGCATAGTCGCTGGTCTCGATCCGCCGCAGGTGTTCGTCGAACGGCTGGTCGATCCGCAAGGTGACGACATCGGCACGCGGCACCATCAACGACGCGATCTGGCGATCGTCGAGCCGGAAGACATTGCGCACCATCAGGTGTTCGTGCGACTCGATCACCCCGGCGCTGGTGCCTTCGGCCAGGACCGCATGAATCTCTTCTTCGGTGACAGCGGCTCCGCCGTCGCCCTTCACGCCGAGCAGCCGCAGCAGCGTCACGGTCGAGAATGTCAGCAGCCAGACGAACGGCTTGGTGGCGAGCGCCAGCCAGTCGATCGGCCGGGCCACCAACCGCGCCAGCGTCTCCGGATACGTCTGGCCGATTCGCTTCGGCACGAGTTCGCCGACGACGATCGTGAAATAGGTGATCGCGACCACGACCAGGCCGGTCGCCAGGTAACTGGCGTACTCGGGTTGCATCCCCGCGGCGACGAACCATTCAGCGAGCGGGCCGGCCAGCGCCGACTCGCCGACGATTCCGTTGAGCACGCCGATCGACGTGATGCCGATCTGGATCGTCGACAGGAAGCGAGTGGGATTCTCACCGAGCTTGGTGGCGGCGATGGCGGCGCGGTCGCCTTGGTCGATCAGTTTGTGCATCCGCGCGCGGCGCGCCGTGACGAGCGCGATCTCGGACATCGCGAAGACCCCGTTCAACAGGATCAACGCAGCGAGTATGGCGATTTCCATCTTGTCCTGTGGGCTTGCGCCGGGGAAAGGGCGGGCTGGCGTCACCGTCCTTTTTCGCCACTGGCAACAGCCAGGGGACACGGGCCGGCAACCGGGCCCGGAACTGTACCCGTGGGGCCGCGACGCGACGGTGGCACTGCCCGGGTGTGACGGGTGCAGGAAGGTCTGCGGGAAGGTGCTACATTGTCAACCGAACCGCCGCGACCGTGTCGGGAGGCTGCCACGGCCGGCTGCGCCAGCGCGTCGGCAACCCGCCTGCATTCGCCTACCGACGGGTCCATTGCCTCGATTCCTGATAGGGCTTGCATAGCCGTGCAAAAGGAACCCGACACCGAGACCGCGAAGCCGCCTGAGCCGCCGATGTCTTTTCTCGAGGAGAAGACATTCAAGGCCCGTACGGTGCTGCTGTTCGGGCT
>JBEVJQ010000083.1:0-3776 GCA_040510055.1 Burkholderiaceae bacterium
CTGGCCGAGAACCAGCCGGCGCGCGAGACAGTGCAGGTGACCTATACCAATCCAGAAACGGGAGGCGACAGCCAGAACATCCTCGGGTACTACGCGCAGATGCTGCGGCCCGGTCAGTCGCTGCGACTTCCGATCCGTTCGCCAGCGATGGTTTGCCATCTGATCGAAGGTGCCGTCGAGGTCACGATCGACGACCAGAGCTACCGCCTCGACGAGGCCGACACCTGCTGTGCGCCGGGTTTTGCCGAGGTCTCGATGCGCAATCTCCTGACCGATGCCGCAACCTATCTGTTCCTGGCCGACGAGGCCCCGTTGCATCGCAAGCTGGGCGTGTTCGAGAACCGCGGCTGAGTCTTAACCCCGCTCCACACGCCCCTTCGATCCGACTCCGACCCGACCCCGACTCCGACCCGACCCCGACTCCGACCCGACCCCGACTTCGATCCGACCCCGACTTCGATCCAACCCCGACTCGCCAGGATCACCGCCAGCGGTGCCGCCTGCGACAGCGCCAACTTCAATGGAGACTTCGATGACCCCCACGACCTCGACCGACTATCTCTGGGATCCAGCGCCGATTGCGTCATTGCCGGTGCAAGGAAACGCCAGCCGCCTACCCGTCGGCCGGCTGTTCTTCGTCGGTCGCAACTACCACGCCCATGCCAGGGAGATGGGCCGCCCCGTCGACAAGGCTGTCGAATCGCCTTTCTATTTCACCAAGTCGGCGCAGACGCTGGCGGAGTCCGGCGCCACCATCGCCTATCCGCCGCGCACCGGCGACTTCCAGCACGAAATGGAACTGGTACTCGTGATCGGCAAGCCGGGCTTTCGCGTCACCGAGGCCGACGCACACGAACTCGTCTATGGCTACGCCTGCGGGCTCGACATGACCCGCCGCGACCTGCAACTGGCGGCACGCGACAAGGGTCGGCCCTGGGACCTCGGCAAGGACGTCGAGCATTCGTCGGTGGTGTCGACCGTCGTCCCGATGCCCGGGATCGTCCTCGAGTCCGGTACTCTCGCCATGACGGTCAACGGCCAGCCGCGGCAACAGTCGGACCTCTCGAAGCTGATCTGGAACCTACGCGAGCTGATCGCCGACCTGTCGACCTTCTACCATCTGCAGCCCGGCGACCTGATCTTCACCGGGACGCCGGAGGGTGTCGGCCCCGTGGTAGCCGGAGACCGCATCGCCGGGCATATCGATGGCGTCGGCGAGATCACCGTGGTCATCGGGCCGCCCGATGACGCCAGTCTCACCTGACGACGGTTTTCATCGCAGCGCAAGCGGACTGTTCTTTCGGATCGGATTCGAGATCCATGCCTGGGGCAAGCTCCGCGAACTTTCGAACCAGAATCTTCCCGCCACCGAGGAGCACACGATGACCATCCCGACGACCCCATCGACCGCGACCCGACCGACCGCGACCCGCTCGCCTGCCACTCGACCACCTGCCGCCCGATTGCCCGCGAGCCGACTCTTTCTCGTCGCCGCGCTGGCTGCCAGTGCCGCCGGCCCGGCACTTGCCCAAGGCACGGACTATCCGACTCGCCCGGTTACGGTCACGACGCCGTTCGCCGTCGGCAGCGGCCCCGACGTCGTGCTGCGCGTCGTTGCCGAGCAGCTCGGCAAGACCTGGAAGCAGCGCGTCATCGTCGAGAACAAGCCGGGCGGCGGAGGGTTCATCGCCATCGACACCGTTCGCCGCGCCGCGCCGGACGGCTATGCGCTGCTGCAACTGGACAGCGAGCACCTGGCAGCGCTGCCGCACCTCTATCGCCAGCGCAAGTTCGAGACGCTCAAGGCCTTCGATCCGGCCGCGTCACTGTTCCGGACGCCGTTCCTCATCGCCGTCCCGACGCAGTCACCGTGGAAATCGTTGAAAGACCTGACGGCGGCCGCGCGCGCCGAGGGCGGCAAGCTCGCCTATGGGTCCTGGGGAGTCGGCAGCCCCGGCCACCTGGGTGCCAAGTTGCTCGAGGAGAAGACCGGCGTGACGATGGAACACGTCCCGTATCGCGAAGTTTCGCAGCTCTACATGTCGGTGGGCAACAACGAGGTCGGCTGGAGCTTCGCCAGCATTCCGTCGAGTCACTCGGCATTCCAGTCCGGCAAGATTCGCTACCTCGCGGTGGCTGCCCCGAAACGAATCCCGCAGATGGCCGACGTCCCGACAGTGGCCGAAGCGGGAGGCCCGGCCGACATCGACGTCAATTCATTCGTCGTCCTGGTCGCCCCCAAGGGGCTGCCCGAGGCCGTGCGCACGCGGATCAACGACGACGTCGCAAAGGTGGTGTCCAGTCCGGATGTCAAGGCGCGGCTCGATTCGTTCGCGTTCGAGCCGATCAGCTGGAGTGCGCAGGAGATCGGCGACAACGCACAGGCGAAGTCGACGATCTACAAGGACCTGATCGAGCGGGCGAACATCAGCCTCGACTGAAGGTGGTCGCGGCGGCGGCGTATCGGCCTCGACTGAAGGTGGACGCCAGGGGCGACGTATCGGCCTCGACTGAGGCTGACGCCGCCGCCGGTGCATCAGCCTCGACTGAAGGTCACCGCCCGCGGGGTGCGGCGGTGCCGCCGACGGCCGATCGCCGGCCGCGGCCGATACGGCCTCAGGAGCAGTACTGCGCGACCCGATCAGCCTTCTGCGGGTGATACCAGTACGGATCGCGTGGATCGTAGACTTCGGGCTTGAGCAGGTCGGTCGGATCGGTATGGCTGCGGACGGCGGGCCACAGATCCTTCGCGAAACCTGGCCACTGACCCTTGGGCTCTTCCATCAATCTGAAGTGGTTCATCAGGCCCGAGAAGTACTGCAACGCGCCGCCACCGACGAATGCATGGCCTGTCGTGAGGATCTTGGGCCGCAAGGCCTCGGCCTGATAGATCAGGTCCCGCCAGCCGTTGTTGTCGGTGTTGGCGGACGAGAACGACGAGAAATTCAGGTCGGTGTTCGGCAGCCCGCGCATCAGGTCGAGCAGTCGCTTGCCGTCGGCCGGCTGACCGTTCGGCCAATTGCTGCCCTTGCCCTCTTTGAAGGCGCCGAACGAGTTGTTGTAGAAGAACGTGAAGTTGTAGCCTCCGCGCAGCACGAACTGGAAGTCGAGCTGATCGGCGCCGCCCGGCCCGGCGCCCTGGCGAAGGTCCTGCTGTCCCGGCTTGCGCGGGTCGGTCGGGGTCAGCGGCACCCCGGGAGGGAACAACTCCGGGTCGCGCGGGTCGGGCGTGTCCTCGACCGGCACCGGGCCCCAGTCCGGATCGGCGGGTACCGAAATCGAGTGCAGCGCGCGAAAGCCCAAGGCGCAGGCCACCGGCTCCAGCTGCGGGATCCGGACCACCTCGGTCCCCGGCACTGAACCGGCAGAGGTCACGCCGACGCATTCGATCTTCGTCTCGGCGGGAATGGCAAAGAACGGGTCGGCCTGCATGAACGCATCGCTCTTCATCCGGCTCAGCGCTGTCTGGGCGGTGCCGCAGGCTTCGGGCGTCATGTAGAGCGTGGCGCCGGTCTTGGCGGCGATGAAGGCGGCGTTGTCCGCATGATCGCCGTGGCCATGGCCGATGAAGATCGCCTCGGGTTTCATTTCGACGATGTCGCGGATGACGAACGGCGTCCGACCGGGGGTGACTTCGAGCCGCGGGATGAAGGCATCGACCATGATCACGCGGCCGAGCAGCGAGACGGCGCCGGCATTGTGACCGAGCCAGGAGAAGACCACGTCGTGCCTGCGGACCAGGCCGGTATTGCGGTCGACGTTCTCGGGGCCGAAGA
>JBEVJQ010000084.1:0-11106 GCA_040510055.1 Burkholderiaceae bacterium
CACGGACCCCGGCTTCGGCGAGGGTCGGCGTCTCGGGCAGCATCGGCGAGCGTCGCTCGACACCGATCGCCAGCGCTCGCGCCTTGCCGCTGTGGAGCACCGGCAGGCCCTCGACCAGCGACATGAACATCACTTTGACATGGCCGGCCATGAAGTCCTGTGGCCCAGGCGGTCGACCGCGGCTTTGCCGTGACCGAGGACAACGTCGCGGCGGTGGTCGAACTCTGCCGCCGACTCGACGGCGTGGCGCTGGCGATCGAACTGGCAGCGGCCCGGGTCCCCTTGCTCGGTCTGACGGGGCTCGTCGCCTCGCTCGACGAGCGCCTGCGGCTGCTGACGGGGGGCGGCCCGACCGCTCCGCTGCGACAGCGGACACTGCGCGCGGCGCTGCAATGGAGTCACGGGCTGCTCGACGAGGCCGAGCAGACGGTGTTCCGTCGGCTCGCGGTATTTGCGGGCAGCATGGCGCTGGACTCGGCGTTGCGGGTCGCTGCCGACGGCGACGCCAGTGCCGCGATCGCTGGTCGGCCCGGCGTCGACGAGTGGGATTCGCTGGACGCGCTGGCTGCGCTGGTCGATCGGTCGCTGGTTGCTGTCGTCGGTCAGGGCGACGAGGCTCCGCGTTATCGACTGCTCGACACCGTGCACGCCTTCGCGCTCGAGCGCCTGCAAGCTGCGGGCGACGAGGACGCGATGCGGCAGCGACACCTCGAGGCGATGCGATTGTTGTTCGAGCCGGCGCTCGCCGAGCGCTACGGCGGTCGGGTCGCGGTCGATGAATGGCAGCGGCGGCTCGAGCCCGACTGCGCCAATGGCCTGGCCGCGGTTTCGTGGGCGATCGCGCACGACGACCCGCTGGGCGCGCTGGCGATCGCGCCCGCGCTGTTCCATGCGATGGCGGCGGCCGCGATGCGTCGACAGGCTGCCGCTTTGTGGCTGGCGGTCGAACCGCTGCTCGACGAGCCTCGCCTGCAGGCCGCTGCGCCGGCGCTGGTGGGTCGAGCGGCCGGCGCCTGTTCGAGTTTCTGGGCCGATACCGAGCCGAAGCGTTCGCTGGCGCGGGCGCGCCAGGCGGTGCGGGCACTGAACGAGACCGACGATCGCATCGGACGGTTCCTGGCGCTGGCAAGGGTGACCTGGCCGGCATCACGGACCGGCGAGAAGGCCGTCGCCGACGAGGCGCTCCGGGCGATGCGCGAACTGGAGGATCCGGCCTGGCCGGCGATCGTTCGTCTCTACCGCGCCGAGGCCGAATACCTGGCGTTGCTGAACAGTGGCGACTTCGATGGCGCGCTGCGCTGCACCCGCCGACAGGCCGACCTCGAACGGGCAGCGGGCTGGAGCAACGCGTTTGCCGCGGCCAACGCCGTTCACGCCGCGCTCGCCGCGGGCCGGACTGCCGAAGCCGCCGACGAGGGCAGGGCGTTGGTCGCGAGCCTCGGCGACAGCCGACAGTCGCGCGTCCTGGCGTTCGTGCGCCTCAACCTGTTCGCAGCGCTGCTGGCCGAAGGAGCGTTGATCGAGGCGCGGGAAGTTGCGATCGAGGGGTGGCCGCAAGCGCGACCATTCGGACTGCGCGCCTGGTGGGCCGACCACCTGGCGTTACTGGCGGCGCTGGAACGGCGGCCGCGGACGGCGGCGCGGCTGGTCGGCTATGCCGATGCGGCCTATGGCCGGACCCGCAGCGCACGCAAGTTCAACGAGGCCCGATCGATGGAGCGGGCACTGGACCGCGCCCGGCTCGCGCTTGGCGACGAGGCCGTCGCGCGCTACCGGTACGAGGGCGCGGGCCTGGACGACGCTGCGGTCGATACATTGGCGCTGGGCGCGCCTGGCTCCTGCGATTGACGGGGCGCTTTCCGGCTCCGGTGGTTGGCGGGGCGCTTCCGGCTCCGGTGGTTGGCGGGGCGCGCCCGGCTCCGCCGATTGACGAACCTTCCGCTCTGTCGTCAGCTGCCGCGGAACTGCACCCGGCGATTGATCCCCGCGGCCGGATTGCCGCTGTCGAGCGGTGCCCCCTCGCCCATCCCGATGGTCGACAGCCGCTGCGCGGCGATTCCGTGGTTCACGACCAGGTACTGACGGACCGCTGCCGCGCGCCGCTCGGATAGTGTCTGGTTGTAGGCGTCGGGACCGATGGCGTCGGTGTGGCCTTCGATCAAGATCCGGCGGTCGGGCGCGATCATCCGGATCCCCTCGGCAACGGCGTCGAGCTGAAGCCGGGCGTCGGGCTGGAGATCGGCCGAGTCGAAGGCGAACGGAACCGGCAGCGACAGCGATGTCGGGGTGTTGCGCTCGGAGACCACGCTTGGTGCCGCGGCCGCCAGTGTGGGCGTCCCCGGCGTGACCGTCGACGGATCGTCGAGCAGGCGGATCGAGCGGGTTCGGACGCCGGCGGGGCGCTGCGGCTCGCTGCCGGAGAGGATGCTGGCGACCGCCCTCGGGTCGACGTGGTCGCCGAGGCGATAGACGGCGACTTGCTCGGCCGATGCCGCGCCTGAGCCGAGCGTCGCGGAGGCGAGCAGAAGGCCGGCGATGGCGGAACGGGTCGGGTGGGGCTGGCGGCGTTTCATCTCTGGCTCCTGGTCGATCTTCGAATCGCTGACGGCGTTTCGTGGCGGGCGGTCACCGGGTCGGCATGTCGCTCGCTAGGGATGAGTCGCGCGACTGGCGGCGAAGGTTCAAGGTCCGACTGCGGGGCCGGCTATCGACCCTTGCTTCCGTCTGTACGCTCGGAGCGGATCAGGCAGGTCGCGTTGCGGGTATCGGCCACCACCAGCGGCAGGCCCTGGCGGTCGGTTCCGCGCATCTTCGACTGGTTGGCGTCGCCCTCGAAATGGACTCTGACCCCGGTTTCCTCAAACACCAGCCGGCCGTACTGCCAGCACCGCAGAATGTAGGTGCCGCTCGAACCGGTCGCTGGCCGCTGGTCCTGGCGCTCGAGCACTTTCGGTTCTCCGTCGCTCTTCTCGGTAGCGGTGATGCCCGACAGGGCGGTCAGCGGGACCAGCACGGCGAGGGCGGCGATGCCCAGCACGACGGCGAGCGATACGGCGTCTTCTCGATCAACGCGGCTGGACATTGAAGGTCTCCTGGGTGAACTGGCCATTGGTGGTCTGGAGGAAGCTGCGGCGGACCTGCTCGAGGCTACTGACCTGCAGCGGCTCGAAATCGCTGCCGAAGATTTCGCGCGGCAGCTGCTGGCTGACGTCGCTCGCCGTGGCCAGGCACGCCACCGTCTCGGGGACGCCGCGGTTGTTCATGACGATCTGGAACCGCATGTCCCCGGGCAGCGACAGCGTCTGGCCGGCCGTGACGTAGCCGTTCGACGCCCAGCGATTCGGGTAGATCCGCGCGACCTTGCGCTGCTCGTCCTGCAGGTAGCAGTAGACGTAGGCGTTGCGGTTGCTCCGGATCTGCAGGTCGACCGCTTCGCCTCGCGCGAAATTGCGCCGACCGCCGGCCGAGATCGCCAGCGCCAGCGGCTCGAGCGGGTAGAGCTGCGCGCCGGCGGCAGCCGATGAAGCCGCTGGCGAGGCGACTACGGCCGGGGCGGAAGCCGTCGCCGCGGGGGATGCGCCCTCGGCCGTTCCGGTCACGTGGATCACGGTCCCCGTCGATGCCGTGCTGTCGACCGGCTTGCCGGGGGGGGCCGTCTCGGCGAATCGGGCCGGCTGTGCCGGAGCCGTGATCTTGCGGACGTCGGCATTCAGGTAGCTGGCGAACAGGCCCTGTTCGATCGCCGGCTCGCGCGTCATCCCGAGCTGGGAGCGCAGGTTCGCGATTGCCTCGTCGATCGCCGGATTGAAGTTGCCGTCGACCGGGCCATCGTAGAACCGGCGCACTCGCAGCTGGTTCTGGAAGTAGGCCACGAGGTTGCCCGGCGTGGTCGCCATGGCGTAGTACCAGTCCGAAATCTCGAGCTTGATCTCCTCGCTGGCCGAGTCGGCCCCGAGGCACTTCCAATAGGGAACCTTGGTCAGCTTGCCCATCAGCTCGATCGTGGCCAGCTCGACCAGCCCGCGCAGAGCCTGGCTCTGGCCCTCGGCCTTGTTGAACGTCATCGAGAAGCTGATGCCGAACTTGTGGTACGCGGCATCGCCGTCGATCCCCTTGCCCTGCTTGAAGATCACCACCGAGTTCCGCGAGGTCACGCCCGGCAGTACCGACATGTCTTCCGTGGTCAGCATCGACAGGTCCAGCCCCAGGACCGAAGCCGCGGCATCGCCCGAGGCACCGAGGTTGATATACGGCAGGAAGCCGATCCCGGCGTCCTTCTGGGTGCGGATCACGTTCTCGTCCCACTGCGTGATCGACCCCTTGATGTCGAACTGCGGGATGGTGGCGTAGGCGCTCTGGCGCTGGGCGGCGTCCAGGAAGCTGATGACATTGCTCGAATCCTTCCCGAAGGCGACGACCCGCGCGGCGCGACTGCGGCGCGTCATCTCCGACATCGCCGAGATCAACATGTCGCGGGTGCCGGCGTTGACCTTCTTGGTCTGGTCGAGAATGTCCTCGACCAGCATCGACAGGTCGCGGACGCCGTAGTCGATCATCATGTTGTCCATGCACCGCAGGGCCGGCGAGAACCCGGTGATCGACTGGAACGGTGCCGCTTCCGGCCCTTTCTTGACTTCCTGGACGCGCTTGTCGGCATCGCCCTTCACGGCGGTGACGGCGCAGCCGGCGAACGTCGTTGCGGCCAGCACGGACCCGAGCAGGCGGGCCACGCGCGACGCCCGGCGGGCCCGCTTGCGGGGCGCCGCGGGATCGACGCGTGGCGCTGCCTCAGGCGCCGCGGACCGAGGGTTCATTGCTTTTCTCATGGACCGCTCCCCGGCGTTGAGTCTGTGGTTAGCGGCAGCCGCCGCGCGTGACCACGTTCACCGAGTTGGGCGCGAAGACGAAGACTTCTCGCGGCTGGCTGCCGATACGGCCGTTGGTGTTTAAGTTGCCGATGTTCTGGCTGCCGCATTCGCTGTCGGTCAGCTCGCTGTTGCGGTCGCGCCGGTCGCGGCGGTCGTTCAGCCCCTGAAGCGTGGCCTGGCGGGTCCGCTCCTTGGCGATCTTGGCGCTGAAGCGGGTCTCGATGTCCGAGCTGCCGAGGTCGACGGCGCGAGCCGCCTTGCCGTAGGCGACGCTGGCAATCACGGCGATGGCGAAGATGACGGCGCGAGCGACGTCGTTGCGGGTGCGGCTCTGGTTGTCCATGGTGGGATCCTGGCAGGGTGATCGGGTTCGGCCGGGGGTTCAGTCCGAGCGGGCCGCGCGGCGACGGTCGATGGTCTTGGGTCGCCACCGTCGGCGTCGCGGTTCAATCGAACAAAAAAAAGCCCCGGCGGTCTGCCGGGGCGAACGGTTCCGCCACGATGGCGGTCCGGGGAGGAGACTGGATCGAAACCTTGCGCGGCGGGGCGCGCCGGGCTCAGTCGGCGTAGCCGACTCTCTGGCGGGCGTCCGAGTTGTTGCCGCTCGCTTCGTTGGAAGCGTTGTTGGCGTGGACCGTAACGTCCTTCAGCTTGCCGTTGCCGCGGGCGACGCCGATCTCCTGGCGGGCGTAGCTGTTGGTGCCCGAGGCCGTGTTGCGGGCCTCGTTCGCGTGGATGTAGGAATCCTTGATCTCGCCATTGCCCGAGACCGCGCCGATGTACTGGTCGGCGTGGCTGTTGGTACCCGAGGCGGTGTTCTTGGCGTTCTTCGCGTTGACCTGGGTGTCGCTGATCTTGCCGTTGTCCTGGGCAACGCCGACCCACTGGTGCGCCTTGCTGCCGGTGCCGGTGGCGGCGTTCTTCAGGTTGCTGGCTTCGATGGTCGAATCCTTGATCTCGCCGGCCATCGCGAAGGCCGAGGACAGCGCGAGGACGAGGGCGGCGGTGACTTTGACTGCTTTCATTCGTGATGTTCCTGACGGGGGGTTGGATTCGGCGGCGGGCTCGTACCTGCCGTCCGAGCTTGAGTCGCAGCGTGCAGGGCGAAGGTTCAAAGGCGGTTGCGAATCGATCAGCGGACCACGCCGATCCGCTGGACCGCCGGTGCACCGCCGCCCGCGGCCGTGTTGACCGCATTCGCGGCATTGACGGTGACGCCCGAGAGCGTCGCGCCGTTGCGGGCGACACCGATCTCCTGGATCGCGAGCGAACCGGTGCCGCTGGCGGTGTTGCGGGCGTTGTGGGCGTTGATCACGCTGTTTCGGACCGTGCCGCCCTCGCTCGCGACCCCGATGTCCTGGCGGGCGTACGACTGGTTGCCCGAGGCCGTGTTGCGGGCGTTGTCGGCATTGATCGTCACGTCGCGGATCTGGCCGCCCGACTGCGCGGCCCCGATACTCTGGACCGCCTGGCTGCCCGAGCCGCTCGCGCTGTTGCGCGCGTTGTCGGCATTGATCCGGCTGTCGCGAACTTCCGATCCGGCGCCGATGGCGGCGCCGATCGCCTGGTCGGCGCGGCTGTTCGAGCTGGAGGCCACGTTGCGGGCTTCCTGGGCGTTGACCTGGACATCGCGAATCTCGCCGGCGTGCAGCGTGCCCGCGAGGGCCGAGATCAACAGGAGGAAGATGGCTTTTGTGCAATCCATGGGTACTCCTTGCTGGGTGGGTCGACGGCGGACGCCCTGCCACCGATGTGGGAGGACGGACGCCCGCGGATGAGTCACGCCTGCGGAGGGCCGGGTTCAATGGCGGCGCCCCGGGCTGGCGCCGTCGGGCTGCGGAATCGCTGCCGGGGTGCGCATCGCTGCCGCCGTGCGGAACCGCCGTCGGCACGCTATCCTTGCTGGCCGACGTCCCCTCGCAGCTCGAGAACCGACGATGAACGAATCCTCTCCGGCCACGGTGCGCCATTCATTGCAACGGTTCGTCGACGCCCAGCAACCCGTTTATGACGACGTGCGAACCGAATTGGCTGTGGGTCGCAAGCAGAGCCATTGGATGTGGTTCGTGTTCCCGCAATTGAAGGAACTCGGACACAGCCAGACCGCGCGCCATTTCGGCATCGACGGTCGTGCCGAAGCGCGCGACTACTGGGCGCACCCCGTACTCGGCGCGCGCTTGAGGGAATGCATCGACCTCATGCTGGCAGTGCCCGGGGACAGATCGGCGCACGCGATCCTCGGTTCGCCCGACGACCTGAAGTTCTGCTCGTGCCTGACGCTGTTCGAGGCCGTTGCGCCCGAGGACCCACGGTTCGAGCGCGCACTCGCGCGTTTCTACGGCGGCCGGCGCGATCCGTTGACGCTGAAGCTGCTCGGGTGAAAGTGCTCGTCGAATCGAGCCGTCGGGCCATAGCCGGTAGCATCGAAGGCTGGCGAACAAAGAATGGGAGACACGCGATGACCGCCGCCCCTTTGCCCGACCGCCGATCCTGCGAGCACGCGGCGCCGCGCGCCGCACGGCATCTCGCACCCGCGCGCTGGACCGGACTGGCCCTGCTGCTGCCGTTGATGATGGCCCTGACGCCGGTGCTGGCCGCCGATGCCTGGCCGACGCGCCCGATCACGATGGTCGTTCCGGCCGCCACCGGCGGTACCACCGACCTGACCGCGCGGATGCTTTCCGAGCCGCTGTCCAAGGTCCTCGGTCAGTCGGTCATCGTCGACAACAAGCCCGGCGCCAGCGGAAATATCGGCACCTCGCAGGTCGCGCGCGCGAGGCCCGACGGCTACACGATCCTGGTCCAGTACTCGGGCTATCACGTCGGCAACCCCTGGCTCTCGAAGAGCACGCCGTGGAAGACCGAGGACTTCGATGCCGTCGCGCTCGCGATCCGTGCGCCGCAGGTCGTGATCGTTCCCGTGACGATGCCGGCGAAGACGCTGGCCGAGTTCGTCGCCTATGTGAAGGCCAATCCCGACAAGGCCAACTACGCGTCGTCGGGCGTCGGCTCGATCCAGCACATCGCCGGCGAGATGCTGAACCAGGCGGCCGGCCTGAAAATGGCGCATGTCCCCTACAAGGGATCGGGCCAGGTCTATGCCGACCTCATTGCCGGCCAGGTCCAGACGCATATCACCTCGGTCCCCTCGGCGATGCCGCACATCCAGTCGGGCAAGCTGCGCGCGCTCGCCGTCACCGGTGAAAAGCGGCTGCCATCGCTGCCGGACGTGCCGACCAGCGCCGAAGCCGGCTATCCGCCGCTGGTGCTCGACTCGTGGTTCGGTGTCTACGTCCCGCGCGGGCCGCCGGCGCCGGTGCTCGCGAAGCTGGCCGATGCGATGAAGCAGGTGGTCGGCTCGCCGGA
The DNA here is from genome assembly GCA_040510055.1 of Burkholderiaceae bacterium. Lineage (GTDB taxonomy): Bacteria > Pseudomonadota > Gammaproteobacteria > Burkholderiales > Burkholderiaceae_E > Lautropia. Next base: position 8,235 of record JBEVJQ010000084.1, read on the forward strand.
GTTCAAGCGCAAGGCCGAGGAGCAGGGCGGCGAAGCCGCTTACCTGGATCCCAAGGCGTTCACGGCTTTCACCGCCGACGAGTTGCAGCGCTGGGGCAAGATCATCAAGGACGCGAACATCACGACCGATTGATGCGCGACCGATCGACGCGTGACCGATCGATGCGAGCCCGATTGATGCGAGACCGAGTGATGCGAGACCGATTGATGCGCGACCGATCGATGCGCTGCCGACCTCCGACGGTCACTGCGTCGGATCGAGCCGGATGATCGCGCCGTTGCTGCTGTCGATCGCCAGGTAGAGCAGGCCATCGGGCCCCTGCTTGACGTCGCGGACCCGGCCGATATCGGGCAGGTAACGCGCCTCTTCGGTGACGCGGCCGCCAGCAATCCGTAGACGGACCAGTCCGCCCGCCAGCGAGCCGACGAACAGGTCGTCTTTCCAGCCGCGGTAGCGTTCGCCGGTATAGAACTCGGCGCCCGACGGGGCGATCACCGGATCCCAGTAGTAGACCGGTTGCTCCATGCCGTCACGCTCGGTGCCGATGCCGATCTTCGCGCCCGAGTAGTCGACGCCGTAGGTGATCACCGGCCAGCCGTAGTTCTTGCCCGCCTCCGGTCGATCGAGTTCGTCGCCGCCGCGCGCGCCGTGGGCCACCGTCCACAGCGCGCCGTCGCGCGGGTCGACGGCCGCAGCCTGGATGTTGCGGTGGCCGTACGACCAGATCTCGGGCCTTGCGCCGGCGCGACCGACGAACGGGTTGTCTTTCGGTACGGTACCGTCGGGCATGATCCGGACGACCTTGCCGATCGTCACGCCGAGGTCCTGCGCTTCGTCGCGATAGCCAAAGCGATCGCCCAGGGTCACGAACAACGAGCCGTCGCGCGCAAAAGCCAGCCGCGAGCCCCAGTGGTTCGCGCCCTGCGTCCGTCGCGTCTGCCGCCAGACGACCTGCACCTCTTCGAGTCCGCGCTCACCGAGCCGAGCGCGAGCGACGGACGTTCCCGAACCCTCTGCGCCTGGCTCGGCATACGAGAACCAGATCCGGCGGTCGTCGGCGAAAGTCGGCGACAGAACAATGTCGAGTAAGCCGCCCTGGCCCCTGGCCAGGACTTCGGGCACACCGGCCAGCGCCGGACCGACGCGACCGTCCTTCTCGATGATCCGCATCCGGCCGGCGCGCTCGGTCACGAGCAGACGGCCGTCGGGCAGGAACTCGATCGCCCAGGGGCGCTCCAGATTGCGGGCGAAAGCCGTCGGCCGGGTCGGCGCTTCGGACGCGGCCGGCGTCGGCGAGCGCGGCGCCTGGGCCGCGAAGGCGGTCGCGACGATCCCAAGCGCGCTGGCCACGAGCACGGCGCCCACGAGCACGGCGGCCAGCGGCCCAGCGGATGAACCGGCCGATGTGCTCATCGCGATCCTGTTCCCGATTTGCCTCATCACTGTTCTGTTCCCCCGATGCGCTATGGCGCCGTCCTGGTCCTATTGCGGCGGCTGACCGTTGGACGCGGTGAGACCTCCGTCGACCGGAAGGATGACGCCGGTGACGAACCGGGCATCGTCCGACGCCAGGAACGCCACCGGACCGGCGATGTCGTCCGGGGTCGCATGGCGGCCCAGCGCGATCCGCTCGCGAAACCTGGCCATCTGTTTCGGATCGGCCAGTATGTCCTGCGTCATCCCGCTTTCGGTCAGCGACGGGGCGACGGCGTTGACCCTGATGCCGTACCGGGCCAGGTCGAGCGCCAGCGCACGGGTGAAGTTCACCACTGCGCCCTTGGCGGCGTTGTAGGCACTCATGTTCCAGTCGCCCCCGAGGCCCGATACCGAGGCCGTGTGAACGATACAGCCTTTCGACTTCTTCAGGTACGGCAGCGCCAGCTGCGCGCCATGGAACAGCCCGTCGACGTCCACGGCCATCGTCTCGCGCCATTCGTCGGCGCCGAACTCCTCGAACGGCTTGTCGATGACGATACCGGCGTTGCCATGGAGGACGTCGATGCCACCGAAGCGCTCGACCGTCGCATCGACGATCCGGGCCACGTCCTCGCGCTTCGAGACGTCGGCGGCGATCGCAAGGGTGCGGCCCCGGTCGAGCGACGCGGCGACAGCGTCGAGCTTCGCCTTCGTGCGCGCGACCAGGACCACGTTCGCACCTTCGGACGCGAACCGTCGCGCGCAGCCCTCGCCGATGCCTGAACTCGATCCGGTGACGATGACGGTCTTGCCTTTGAATCGTTCCAGCATGATCTCTCCCATCCCCTCTCGCCAGGTTGCGCGGCCGTCCCCGGGCCATGCGTTCCGGCTGCGCCGGCACGGCACGTGCCTGTGGCCGCTTCGCCATCGCGGGGTCCTTCGCGGCGGCAGTCCGCGACGGTTGCTCGGATAGAATCCGGGCTCCTTCTCGACCGGCCGGCATGAACAAGCAGGATGTGACGAAACTCGCCTCGGCCATGCTTGTCAAGGCGAGCACCGGCATCGACGGGTTGGACGAGATCACCGGCGGAGGGATCCCGCAAGGACGATCGACATTGGTCTGCGGTAGTGCCGGTTGCGGCAAGACGCTGATGGCGATGGAGTTCCTCGTGCGGGGGGCAACCGCGAACGGCGAGCCCGGTGTCTTCATGTCGTTCGAGGAGACGGCGCCCGAGTTGGCTGCGAACGTGCGTTCGCTCGGCTTCGATCTGGCCCAGCTGGTTGCGGCCGATCAGATTCGCATCGACCACGTGCATGTCGAACGAGCCGAGATCGAGGAAGCCGGCGACTACGACCTCGAGGGGCTGTTCGTGCGTCTCGCGCATGCGATCGATGCGATCAAGGCGAAGCGCGTCGTCCTCGATACCATCGAGGCGCTGTTCTCCGGTCTCGATA
>JBEVJQ010000085.1:0-16464 GCA_040510055.1 Burkholderiaceae bacterium
GTCCATCGTGACGACGCGGTAGCCTTCCATCGCCGCCTGCAGCGCGCAGATCGGGTCGATCTCGGTCACCCAGACCTGGGCCGACAGCGCCCGCAGCGCCTGCGCCGACCCCTTGCCGACGTCGCCGTAGCCGGCCACGCAGGCGACCTTGCCGGCGATCATCACGTCGGTGGCGCGCTTGATCCCGTCGACCAGCGACTCGCGGCAGCCATAGAGGTTGTCGAACTTGCTCTTCGTGACCGAGTCGTTGACGTTGATCGCGCGAAACGACAGCTCGCCGCGCGCCGACATCTGCTTGAGCCGGTTGACCCCGGTGGTGGTCTCCTCGGTGACGCCGACGATGGCGTCGAGCTGGCGCTTGTACCAGTCCTTGTCCTCGGCGAGCTTCCTGCGGATCGCGGCGAACAGCACCCGCTCCTCCTCGCTGCCGGCCTTGGCGAGCACCGTCGGGTCGGTCGCGGCGCGGGCGCCCAGGTGGATCAGCAGCGTCGCGTCACCGCCGTCGTCGAGGATCATGTTCGACGGCTGGCCGTCGGCCCAGTCGAAGATCTTGTGGGTGTAGTCCCAGTACTCTTCGAGCGACTCGCCCTTGACGGCGTAGACCGGCACGCCCGAGGCGGCGATCGCCGCGGCGGCGTGGTCCTGGGTCGAGAAGATGTTGCACGACGCCCAGCGCACCTGCGCACCCAGCGCCACCAGGGTCTCGATCAGCACCGCAGTCTGGATCGTCATGTGCAGCGAACCGGTGATCCGCGCGCCGGACAGCGGCTTGCTCCTGGCGTACTCCTCGCGGATCGCCATCAGACCGGGCATTTCGGTCTCCGCGATGCGGATTTCCTTGCGGCCCCAATCGGCCAGCTCGATGTTGGCGACCTTGTAATCGCTGAAGGTTCTGAGATCAACGGGTGCGTTCATGGGCGGATCCTGGGCTGTGAATTTGGCGAAAACGCGGCGGAGACGAACGCAGAAAAACAAAGACGCTTGCATCCGCAGGGGGGTGCAAGCGTCGTTGTTCGAGGCTTTCGACATCCGTACCACGATTGCCGAACCGCGCCATCGCCGAGCCTGGCCGCCTGCCTTCCGGGAGGGCGGTCGCAACGCTTCTCGACGCGGGCACGATTATAGGTGACTCGGCTGGGTCGGGCCAGCCGTCGGAAGCCTTGGCTGCCGGCAATCGTCAATTGTCGCGATGGCGCGCCGGCCGCTACGCTGTACGCTCCACGCCGGGGCTCCAACCGCGCCGCCACTGCACTGTCTTCGCTGCGGCCATCAGGCCGCTTCGTTCCTCCGATGTCCGCTCTGTTCAACGTCGCCTCCGACGCCGCCGATCGCCGCCTGCCTGCCGTCGAGCGGCTGCGGCGGAGCTATGCGCGCCAGGGCTTTGGCGCCGGCCACACCGTCGACCACGACGGCGGGACCCTGGTCTGGTATCCGACGCCGACGCCGACGGCGGGCGAGGCGGCAGCCGATCGCGCATTCCTGCGATTCGACGACGGTTTCATCGCCTGCGTCGGGACGCTGTTCTACGACGGCGCCGGCCGTGATGGGGCACTGCGCCGCCTCTGGGACGATTTCCGCGACCCGAAGTCGATCTCGACCGATCGCCTGTTCGGCGGATTCCTGGTGGCGATCGGAAAGCACGGCAAGGTCTGGCTGTTCGGCGACCGGATCGGACTGGTCAAGCTCTATACCGTTCCCCGGTCGGGCGTTCTCTGCACCTCATGGCTCGCCTGCCTCGATGCCCTCGAGCAACCGCGGCTCGATCCCTTCGGCGCCAGCGAGTACGTCCTGCTCGGCGCCAACCACGGCGACCGCACGCCCGTGGCCGGGATCGGCATCGCCGATCCGGCCTGCGCGCGCGAGCTCGGCGACGGCCGCGAGCTGGCGTTGACCGGGCCTGGCGACTGGCTCTCCGAACGGGCACCGTCGTCGCCTGGAGAGGCCGTCGAACGGATCGCCGCGATCCTCGCCAGCCGGTTCACCGACATCGGCGCCTCTTACGGCGGACGGATCCGCTGCGCGCTGTCCGGCGGCTTCGACTCGCGGCTGATCGTGGCCTCGTTGCTTCACTGCCGGCTCGAGCCCGATGTGTTCGTCTATGGCAGCCGCGACAGTGCCGACGTCGTCGTCGCCGAGGCGGCAGCCCGGGCCGTCGGGCTGCGGCTGCGCCATGTCGACAAGCAGCGGCTCGAAGCCGAGGGTGCAGACGACAGCACCGCGGCGATTGCCGCCAATCTCGACTATTTCGACGGCATCCCACCCGATGGGATCGAGGATCTGACGGCGGATCGGCAGACGCGCGACGCCCAGAGTCGCGACCATCACATCGCGCTGAATGGCGGCGGCGGCGAGATCTTCCGCAACTTCTTCTATCTCCCCGACCGTCGCTATTCGGCAGCCGACATCGAGCAGACGTTCTACCGACCCTATGCGGCAGCGGTGTTCCGCGACCGCGGCCGATGCCACGAGTTCCGGCAGCGGATGGTCGAGAGCATCGCCGCCGTCACCGGCCCCGGAAGCCTCGATCGTGCGATGGTCGAACTGATCTATCCACTGTTTCGCAACCGCTTCTGGGCGTCGCGCAACAACAGCCTCGCTGCCCGGGTGGGCGCGTTCCTGACCCCTTTCATCGATGCGCCGCTGGTGCGAGCAAGCGCCAACCTGCCACTTGCCTGGAAGAACCACGGCCGACTCGAGGCGAGCCTGATCGCCCGGATGAACGGCGTGCTGGGGTCGGTTCCGCTGGCCTACGGATTCACCCCCGCCGCAGGTCCCGGTTGGGCCTACCGGCTGCGATCGGCGCTGGCGCAGCAGCGGCCGCCGGCGCTGCGCGGTCGATCGGCGCAGATCCGTTCGCTGCTGAAACGGCGGCCCATCGAAGCGCCGCCCCATCTGCGCCCGTTGCTCGAAGGCGCGCCGGCGATCGGCGAACTGCTGGTGCTCGATGCGCTCGCCAGGGACGAGCAACTCGTCAGGGCGCTGACGTTGGAGGCGCTGATTCGGTCGCGGGGGATCGGGGTAGGGAGGTAGGGGCGGTCAGTCAGTAAGCGAGGACTCGCCGCGACACGCCTGCTTCTCGCGCGGCGACATCGCGATTTGTGGTCTGCGCTCACATCCGCTGCGCGGATATGAGCTTCGCCCCAAAGCGGAAAAAGGGCGCTCGCGCGCCCTTTGGTCAGAGGCGCTTGGCGCCTCAGACCCCAGCTGCGGAACGCAGCTGTTCCGCCTTGTCAGTCTGTTCCCAGGACATCTCGGGCTCCTCGCGACCGAAGTGACCGTAGGCGGCGGTCTTGGCGTAGATCGGCCGCAACAGGTCGAGCATCTGGACGATGCCCCTCGGGCGCAGGTCGAAGTGAGCGTTGACCAGTTGCGACAGCTTCTCGTCGCTGATCCGGCCCGTGCCCTGCGTCGTCACCATCACCGATGTCGGTCGCGCGACCCCGATCGCGTAGCTCACCTGGACCAGGCACCGGGTCGCGAGACCGGCGGCGACGATGTTCTTGGCGACATAGCGTGCCGCGTAGGCCGCCGAGCGGTCAACCTTCGACGGATCCTTGCCGGAGAATGCCCCACCACCATGCGGGGCGGCGCCGCCGTAGGTGTCGACGATGATCTTGCGACCGGTGAGGCCGCAGTCGCCCTGCGGGCCACCGATGACGAATCGGCCGGTCGGGTTCACCAGGTACTGGATTTCGCCCTTGATCAGGTCCTTCGGCAGCACCGGCTTGATGATCTCCTCGATCACCGCTTCCTTGAGCTTCTCGTGCTCCATGTCCGGGGAGTGCTGGGTCGACAGCACCACGGTGTCGACCGAGTGCGGCTTGCCGTCGACGTAGCGCAGCGTGACCTGCGACTTGGCGTCGGGGCGCAGCCACGGCAGCCGACCGTCGCGGCGCAGGTGCGCCTGGCGCTCGACCAGCCGATGGGCGTAGTAGATCGCGGCCGGCATCAGCACCGGCGTCTCGTCGCAGGCAAAGCCGAACATCAACCCCTGGTCGCCGGCGCCCTGGTCGAGGTTGTCGTCCTCGGCCTTGTCCACGCCCTGGGCGATGTCGCCGCTCTGACGGTCATAGCAGACCTGGACCGAGCAGCCGCGATAGTCGATCCCGTACTCGGTGTTGTCGTAGCCGATCCGCTTGATCGTGTCGCGGACGACGTCGCTGTAGTTGACCTCGGTCTGGGCCTTGGAGGTAATCTCGCCGGCGAGCAGTACGAGGCCCGTGGTGCAGAGGGTCTCGGCCGCCACGCGCGACTTCGGATCCTTCGCGAGCAGCGCGTCGAGGATCGCGTCGGAGATCTGGTCGGCCACCTTGTCTGGGTGACCTTCCGAGACCGACTCGGAGGTGAAGAGAAAATCGTTCGCCATGTGCTTCTCCATGCGGTTCGATCCGGAGGGACCTGAAACCGGTTGAGGTTGATCCGGCGTAGCCGGCCTCGACATCAGAAGAAGCGGCGACGCTTTAGCGGTTGATCGGGTATCGATCCCAGGCATCGATGCACCCGATCGGCCCGACCGATCGGCCCCTGGCCAGCCACCCCGCAAGTTGTCCGTTTAACTCAGTGGCTGTTGCAATTATAACCAAGCGGCGAGAGGCCTTGACGAGAACCCTGTCACGCAAACGTCACGGACCGCAGAATCCTGCCGATGCTGTTGCTTCCCCTCCGCCTGATGTCGCGCCTGCCGTTGGCCGTCCTCCACGGTCTCGGGGTCGTGGCTGGCTTGGTCTCGTACGCGTTGCAACCGGGCCTGCGCGCCAAGGCGCGCGGAAATCTGCAGGCGGCCGGACTCTACAGCCGTGCACTGGCTTGGCGCAGCGCGGCCGAGGCCGGCAAGGGCGTGCTCGAAATGCCCTATATATGGTTCCGACCCGATGCCACGTTGCGAAAGCGCACCGACAGTACGGCGCTCGAGCGGGCGGAGCGCGAACACCGCGACGCCGCCGGGCGCGGAATTGGCAGTATCTATCTGACGCCGCATCTCGGCTCTTTCGAACTTAGTGCCAGAACCTACGCGATGCTTGCGCCGATAACGGTTCTGTACAAGCCACCGCGCCGCGAGGACCTGCACGCGGTGCTGCGCGCCGCGCGCAGCCGGCCGCAGTTGAAGGCCGTGACGACCGACGCCGGCGGGGTTCGGGCGCTCCTTCGCGCCTTGCGCCAGGGGCAGGCGATCGGTGTCCTGCCCGACCAGGTGCCGACTGCCGGCGAAGGCACCTGGGCGCCGTTCTTCGGCCGGCTGGCGTTCACCATGACCTTGCCAGCGCGGCTGGTCGAACGCACCGCCGCCCGGGTGTTCATCGTCGCCACCCGCCGCCGGCGACTCGCCCGCGGCTGGACGATCGAGGTCCGTCCGGTCGAAGGCGAGCCGAGCCCGGCGCGGATCAACGCCACCGTCGAGTCGATGATCCGCGCCGCCCCGGACCAGTACTACTGGGACTACAACCGCTACAAGGTGCCGCCCGGCATCGAGCGACCGGACGAGGTGCCGGCACCGTGATGTCGCGTTGGATGCTTGCGCTGCTGCGGCTGCTGTCGTCGCTGCCGTATCCGATCCTGCGTCAGTTCGGCGAGCGGCTCGGCGTGGTCCTCTACTGGGTCGTCGTCCCGCGGCGGCGGATCGCGCGGACCAACTTGAGGCTGTGCTTCCCGGAAATCACCGAAGCCGAGCGGCGGCGGATCCTGAAGGCGCATTTCCAGTACTTCGTCCGCAGTTTCTTCGATCGCTTCGTGCTCTGGTATCAGCCGGCCGAGCGGATCCGCGACCTGGTCCGGATCCGCGGCGAAGAGCATCTGACCGCCGTCGGCGACCGGCCCGTGATTCTGCTCGCGCCGCATTTCGTCGGCCTCGATGCCGGCGGCACCCGGCTCACGCTCGATCGGCGAATGATCTCGATGTTCGCCAACCAGAAGAACGCGGTACTCAACGAGGCGATGAAGACCGGGCGCGTGCGCTTCAACGATTCGGTCCTGTTCTCGCGCCAGGACGGATTGCGCCAGGCGATCCGGCTGATGCGCCAGGGCGTGCCGTTCTACTTCCTGCCCGACATGGATCTCGGCGCGCGTGACGCGGTGTTCGTCCCGTTCTTCGGTGTCCAGGCCGCGACCGTGACCTCGGTGGCCAGGCTCGCGCAGATGGTGGGCGCGGCGATCGTCCCGTGCGTGACCGAGTTGACCGACACCGGCTATATCTGCCAGCTCTATCCGGCATGGGACGACTTCCCCGGTGATGATCTCGAGGCGGCAACGGCGCGGATGAACCGGTTCATCGAGGCGCGGACGCTGGAGATGCCGGCCCAGTACCCCTGGACGCACAAGCGGTTCAAGACCCGCCCGCCCGGCGAAGCCGATCTCTACGGACCGCAGGTGGCGCCGGCCGCCTCCATCAGCTGAGGTCGACGGCCGGTGGCGACGCGAATCGATTTCACCAAGATGCATGGTGCCGGCAACGACTTCATCGTCATCGATGCCACCGCCGTACCGGTGGAACTGACGGCCGCGCAGTGGCGCTGGCTCGCCGACCGGCATCGCGGCGTCGGCGCGGACCAGATCCTGATCGTCGAGACCGCCGATCGCGACGATCCCGACGAGGTCGACTTCGTCTATCGGATCATCAACAGCGACGGCTCCGAAGTCGAGCAGTGCGGCAACGGCGCGCGCTGCTTCGTCCGTTTCGTCCGCGATCAGGGTCTGACGACGAAGGACCGGATCCGCGTTCGTACGCGCGGCGGCATCATCGAGCCCGCGGTCGAAGCCGATGGCCGGGTGACGGTCGACATGGGACGGCCGCGCTTCGATCCGGCCGATCTGCCGTTCGATACCGCCGGCCTTGCCTCGCGTCTCGAGGGACGGTCGCGGCTGTGGTTGCTCGATCTTCCCGGGGTCCAGGGCGCTCCGGGGCCGTGGCTCGACACGGTCTCGATGGGCAATCCGCACGCGCTGCAGATCGTCACCGATGTCGATGCCGCGCCAGTGACGACCGAAGGCCCGGCGATCGAACGGCACCGCCGGTTTCGCGATCGGGTCAACGCCGGCTACTGCCAAATCATTTCGCGAAGCGAGATCCGATTGCGCGTCTACGAGCGCGGCGCCGGCGAAACGTTGTCCTGTGGCACCGGCGCCTGCGCTGCCGTGGCGAGCGGCATACAGCGGGGATGGCTCGACAGCAACGTTCAGGTCCACACTCGGGGCGGTCGCCTTACCATTTTCTGGGACGGGAACCTCGTATCGACGGTCGCAATGACCGGGCCGGCCGAAACCGTGTTCAGGGCGAGCGTATGGGTGCCCGATCCTCCAGTCCAATAACGGCCGTCCGACGAGAAGATCCGATCGGCGGCCAATAGAGAGAGACAACGCGCCACGATGAGTTCAGCCTCGAGATCCGGTTCGCCCCTGATGCCGCCGCCTGATGGCGAACCCTTCGAAGCGCAGGTCGTGCGCTGGCTCGAAGCCAATCCATCGTTCTTCGATACCCATGCCGATCTGCTTGCAGAGGTCCGCCTTCGGCATCCGCATGGCGGCAGTGCGGTCTCGCTGGTGGAACGCCAGGTTGCCGTTCTGCGCGAGAAGAACCGGGCGATGGAGTCTCGGATGGCCGAGCTGATTCGCATCGGCCAGCAGAACGATGCCATCGGCGATCGGCTACAGCAGTTGACGCTCGATCTGCTGCAACTCGAGGATCCCGGCCGGTTGCCGGCGCTGCTCGAAGACAGCCTGCGGTCGCTGTTCGGCGTCCCCCAGGTCGCATTGCGCGTCTGGCATAGCGTCGATCCGGCGCTAGCGGCGTCGGCACCGGTCGACGCCGAGATCCGCCGCCGCTGCGACGCGATGGAAGGGGTCTACTGCGGCCCGAAGGGCGACCACGCTGCCGTGCGCTGGCTGCCCGATGGCGGCGCCCGAACCGGGTCGATCGCGTTGATGGCGTTGCGTCCGCCGTCGGCCGACCGGGCGCTGACGATCCTCCGCGGGCAGCGCCCGGCGCGCGCGCCGAGTTTCGGCCTGCTGATCCTCGGCAGCCCCGACGCGGGACGGTTCCAGGTCGGTCTGGGTACCGCCTTTCTCGAGCGTCTGGCCGACCTCGCCGGGGCCGCGTTGTCGCGATCCGGTCGCGAACGGCTCGCGGCCTGATCGCCGACCGACGCGATCGATGCGGCGCCGGCGGTCCGGGTCGCAGGCAGGCGATGAACGAAAGGTCGCCAGGTCGCAGGGCAGGCGATGACCGAATCGGCCGCCAACTCGCAAGGCGGGCGATGACCGAATCGGCGCCGGGGTTACAGGGCATGCGATGACCACATCGGTCACCGCCTGGCTCGTGCGGCTGCGGACGGAGCGCGGCTATTCGGCGCACACCATGACCAACTATCGCCGCGACCTCCACTGCCTGATCGGCCTGGCACGGGAGGGTTCGACCGGCGTCGCCGGCGATCGACCGGCGCCCGCCATTGCAACGCCTGGGGTTGCCACCGCCCCGCTGGCAGTAGCCGAACCCGACTGGCCGGCCGTCACCGAGGCCGATGTCCGGCGCTGGATCGCACGGCTCGCCCGCGATGGCATCGGCCCGCGGACGATCGCGCGGCGGTTGTCGGCCTGGCGCGGGTTCTTCGACTGGCTGGCCGTCCAGGGGCGAATCGCCAGCAACCCGCTGCGTCTGGTCCGCGGGCCGAAGCGGCCGAAGCGCCTGCCCAAGGCACTGGCGGTCGACCAGACGATGCGCCTGCTCGACGGACCCGGCCCCTCGGCGATGCGTGACGCACCGCTGTCGTTCGAGGACCTCCGGGACCAGGCGATCGTGGAGTTGTTCTACTCGTCAGGGTTGCGGCTGTCGGAACTGACCTCGCTCGACGGCAGCCCGGTCCATGGCGGTCGCGACGGCTACCGCTCGACGAGCTGGTTCGATCGCGCGGCCGCGCAGGTGACGGTCCGCGGCAAGGGCGGCAAGACGCGCACGGTCCCCGTCGGCCGCCAGGCACTGGCTGCCCTGGCGGCCTGGGACGCCGTTCGGGTCGAATGGGTCGCGACCCTGCCGGCCGCGCATCCGGCGCGCGACACCCCGGCGCTGTTCATCACCCGCCGCGGCAGCCGGATGGCGAACCGTTCGGTGCAGCAACGGCTGCGCCGACTCGCGCGCCACCGTGACGTCACCACCCGCGTCCACCCGCACGTCCTGCGCCACTCGTTTGCCAGCCACCTGCTGCAGTCGAGCGGCGACCTGCGCGCGGTCCAGGAACTGCTGGGTCACGAAAGCATCGCCACGACACAGATCTACACCGCTCTCGACTTCCAACGCCTGGCCGCGGTCTACGACGCCGCTCACCCGAGGGCGAAGCGCTCGCGTCCGAAGTCGGCGTAGGGACCAGTCTTCGCCTCGCAGCCGGGGAAGTCCCTGGCGCTCGCGGCTGGCATCGCGGCGTTGCGACTAGCATCGCGGCGTGGAACCGACGTTGCGTCTGCGCCCCGGAAAGGAACGATCGCTATTGCGTCGCCACCCTTGGCTCTATTCGAACGCCGTCGCCAGCCTCCGGGGTCGACCCGGTGCGGGAGAGACGGTTCGGATCGAAGCGGCCGACGGCCGCTTCCTCGCCTGGGCTGCGTTCAGCCCGGAGTCGACGATCCGGGCCCGCTGCTGGACCTTCGACGAAGGCGAACACCCGGACACGGCCTGGCTCGCGGGCCGAGTCGCCGCCGCGGTCCGGCGTCGCCAATGGCTGCGCCAGCGGACCGAGGGCTTGCGCGTCATCGCCGGCGAGGGTGATGGGCTCCCGGGTTTGATCGTCGATCAGTATCGCGACCGCGTGGTGCTGCAGTTCCTCGCCGCGGGCGTCGAGGCCCGGCGCGACGAGCTCGTCGCCGTGATCCGCGACACCGTCCGCTTCGATGGTCAGCCGTGCGTGGCCGGCTTCGAACGTTCCGATGCGGCGATACGCGAACGCGAAGGTCTCGGTCGCCGCGAGGGCCCGCTCTGGGGGACGTGGACCGACGGCGCCCGTGTGCCGATGACCGAGGACGGAATCCGCTACGAGGTCGACGTGGCCGGCGGCCACAAGACCGGCTTCTACCTGGACCAGCGCGACAACCGTCGGCTCGCGCGTTCGCTTGCCGAAGGCGCCAGGGTGCTGAACGCCTTCTGCTACACCGGCGCTTTCTCGCTGGCCGCCCTGGCCGGCGGTGCGGTCGCGGTGCGCTCGGTCGATTCGAGCGCCGACGCGCTGGCGATCGGCCGCCGCCAGCTCGCAGCCAACGGTCTGGACGCGACCCGCGCCGAGTGGATCGAGTCCGATGTCTTCGACGATCTGAAGGCCGGGCTCGCGGCCGGCGCCGGTTACGAACTGATCGTCCTCGACCCGCCGAAGTTCGCGCCATCGGCGCGCCACGTCGATCGCGCCGCACGCGCCTACAAGGAGATCAACCTGAAGGCATTGCGGTTGCTCGCCCCCGGTGGCCACCTGATGACGTTCTCGTGTTCCGGCGCGATCTCGGTCGACCTGTTCCAGAAGATCGTGGCCGGCGCCGTGATCGATTCCGGTCGCGACGTGCAGATGATCGGCCGCCTGTCGGCTGCAACGGACCATCCGGTCGCGATGACCCACCCCGAAGGCGAGTACCTCAAGGGGCTGCTGCTGGCAGCGATCTAGGTCGACGGGGAGTGACGGCCTCGCCTGTCGCCGGGTGTCTCCGCCATCCAGCGCCGACGACGCGACAGCCATCCGGCGCCGCCGCGTGGCACGCATCCGTGGACGTCGCTGCGACAGACGACTTGAGTTGTGGCCGTTCGCCCCCACTTCCTGGCTCGGCATCCGGGTTTTCCGCTGTCCGCCAACCGCCGGTTCGCAAACCGCTGGTTGCGGAACGCGGCTCGCGGCCTAATTGTGGCGTTCGGTTACAACGGCGGCGATCCGGGCGCGTACAATCCGACCCCTTTTCGGACCCTCCCGGCCTCGCCGGGGCGGTTCGGAGTGCAGTTCAGGAGACGACATGGCAGGCGGCGCGGCAGCGACCCGGCACATTCCGGCGACCATCCTCACCGGGTTCCTCGGTAGCGGCAAGACCACGCTGCTCAACAAGATCCTGCATGACGACCACGGGCTCAAGATCGCGGTGATCGAGAACGAATTCGGCGAGGAGGGTGTCGACAACGACTTGCTGATGCGCGACACCAGCGAGCAGATCGTGGAGATGAACAACGGTTGCATCTGCTGCACGGTCCGTGGCGACCTGGTGCGCATCCTCAACGACCTCAAGGCACGCCGCGACAAGGGCGAGCTGGAGTTCGATCGCGTGGTCATCGAAACCACGGGGCTCGCCGCCCCGGGCCCGGTGGCGCAGACTTTCTTCATCGACGACGACATCGCCGATAGCTACCTGCTCGATGCGGTGATCACGGTGGTCGACGCCAAGCACGGTGCCGCCCAGCTCGAGCAGCACAAGGAAGCGCAGGAGCAGGTCGGTTTCGCTGACCGGATCCTGATGTCCAAGACCGACCTGGTCAGCAAGGAAGAACAGGAAGCGTTGCGCCAACGCCTGACCCGGATCAATCCGCGGGCGCCGATCAAGCCGGTGCAGTTCGGCAACGCCGAGGTCGCCGAAGTGCTGGACCTCAAGGGGTTCAACCTCAACGCCATCCTCGAGATCGACCCTGACTTTCTCGACAACGACGAGCACGAGCACGACGAGGCCGTGGGCTCGTTCGTGTTCAAGTCCGACCGCCCGTTCGATGGCCTGAAGCTCGAAGAGTTTCTGGGCGGCATGGTCCAGGTCTACGGCCAGGACATGCTGCGTTACAAGGGCGTGCTCTATATCAAGGGCTCGGAAAGGCGAATGGTGTTCCAGGGCGTCCATCAATTGATGGGTGCCGACGCCGGCAAGAAGTGGGAGAACGGAGAGAAGCCGTCAAGCAAGATGGTGTTCATCGGCCGCCAGCTACCGAAAGAGACCTTTCTCAAGGGCCTCGAGCAATGTCTGGCATAGAGTTTCGGGTTGACCGCGCAGCCGACGACCGTTCGTCGGCCGCTTCACGAGGAGTGGTCTGACATGGTCGCAACGAGGCAGGTCAAGACACTGACCGAGGCCGAGCTGCTCAAGCAGCCCGAGTCGGACTACATGAATGCCGCTCAGCTCGAATTTTTCCGGCATCGACTGCTCGAGATGGAAGGCGAGATCCGGTCGGCCGCTGGCGAGACCACCGAGCACCTGCGCGAAACGGTGATCGTCCCCGACCCGGCCGATCGCGCCACGATCGAGGAAGAGCACGCGCTCGAACTTCGTACCCGCGACCGCGAACGCAAGCTCCTGAAGAAGATCAAGCAGGCGCTCGAGCGCATCGACGCCGGCGACTACGGCTACTGCGAAGAGACCGGCGACCCGATCGGGATCCCCCGTCTGCTCGCCCGACCGACGGCGACTTTGTCGTTGGAAGCGCAACAGCGTCGCGAGTTGCGCCAGAAGCTCTACGGCGACTGACCACAGGCCCGCTGCCTGTCGGACGCGCGCGACTGATTGACGGTCCCGACGAGGGCCGGCGCCGGCCACCCCCGGTGCTACACTGAACTCGATCTGAAAGGATTGGGTAAGTAAGTGATTTTCTCCCTGTTCGGCAAACGCAAGGAAGGGCGTGAAGCGCGCGGCAAGAGCCGCGCAATGCGCGACGGCGAGCCCACCACGACCCAGTCGACGACCGCGGCCACGACGACCATCAGCCAGCGCGAGATTGCGCGGCGGACGGCCCAGAAGATCGACGAGATCGAGTCGCAGATGAACCTGGCGATTCCGGCCAAGGTCGTCAAGGCGCCTGCCGGGCCCGTCCCGGTGGCCCAGGGAACGACGGTGGTCGGCGCGCGCCCGGAGCCGACGGCGATCCACGAGGACAACCTCGTCGTATTCACGCCGTCGCCGCCCCCGCCCAAGGTCGGTGCCGGCGGTTCCCCGGCCGCGGGGGTCGAGGCGACCACCTCGGTGATGCTCGGCGATACCCGGTCGGCCAACGCGCTGGAGGTCCTGACCTCGGGCATGTTGCCGGTGTTCGAGGAGGCATCGGTCCTCTACGCGAACAAACAGTCGACCGCGGCGGCCATGATCCTCTGGCAGGCCATCAAGGAAAACCGCCTGGGCGCGCAGACCGAGCAAGCGTGGAAGATGCTGTTCGAGCTCTACCAGGCGGCCGGCCGCAAGCCCGAATTCGAAAGCCTCGCGATCGACTATGCGTCGCGCTTCGAGAGTTCGCCGCCCGCCTGGCACGAAGAACTCGCGCCGGTGGCCGAGACCCGCGCCGCGCCCACGGCCCGAGGCTCGGCCATTGTCTTTCCCGAGATGCTCGACGTCCACGCGCTCAAGCAGATCGAGGCGTTGCAGCGCGCCGTCCAGCGCGGCCGGCCGGCCGAAGTCGATTTCTCGATGGTCCGGCGTGCCGACGAGATCGGCGCCGAGACCCTGCTCCGGGCCCTCGTCGACATCCGCAAGGCCGCCGCCAAGGTGGCCCTGTCGGGAGTCGACGACTTGCGCATCGCGTTGTCGAAGTCGGTCGAGACCGGCCGTCGCGATACGTCCGATGCCTGCTGGCTGTTGATACTGGAAACGTTGCGCCTGCTGAACCAACAGCAGGCGTTCGAGGATGTCGCCATCGACTACTGCGTGACCTACGAGGTCTCGCCGCCGTCATGGGAGCCGATGCCCAGTTCGATCAAGCTCGTCAACGGCAACGAAGGCGCGGTGACGACGCTGCAGGCGGCCACCGAGCCCGAAGGCGACCCCGACGTTTTCGCCCTGACCGGCGAAATCGATGGGCGCCCGGCTGAACTGTTCAAGAGCCTCAAGGGCTTCGCCCGCGATCACCAGGAAATCGTCATCGATTGCCGGCGGCTGCGGCGGCTGGACTTCGTCTGCGCCGGCGAGATGTTGAACGAGGTCGCCGGGCTGCGGGCGGCCGGCAAGTTCATCGTCTTTCGCGATCTGTCCCACCTGATCGCCTGCCTGATGATGGTCATGGGGATCCATGACCTGGCGGAGTTGAACCTCAGGACTGCTTGACCGGGTCTTGGCTGGCGGTCGCGATCGACGGGCGGGTGCGTGCCTGGTCGCGGCCACGCGCCGGGTGGGGGGTTCGCTCCTCATACGCTGGCGCGGAAATCGGCGCGAACCGCCCACCCGGCCCGCGCCCGCTCGGGGCGCCACCGCCGGTCGTCGGGACCGCGCGGACGGGTCGGCGCTCGGTGGCGTGACGGGTGGCTGACTGCAGCCGGGGTCGGTGCCCAGGGTCTGTGAGAGCCAGCGGGGGTCGCTGATCCGGATCTTTTTCCTGCAGGCTGCTTGAGCCCTGGCAGCGCGCGAGCGCGCCGCGGCGGAGCCTCGCGGCCCGCGCCCGCGGCGTGGCGGGATTGAAGCGGCGGGGGTTGGCCCATACTTGGCTTGATTCAATGCCGTCGCAGGCTGGCCGGGTGCGTACGGCGCCGGGGCCGCGGCGGCCAGCGCGGGAATCCCACTGCATGGAACAGTTTCACGGTACGACCATCGTATCGGCACGGCGCGGGTCGGTGGTCGCCCTCGGCGGCGACGGTCAGGTAACCCTCGGCAATATCGTCGTCAAGGGAAGCGCGAAGAAAGTCAGGCGGCTCCACAACGGTGCGGTGCTCGCCGGGTTCGCCGGTGGCACGGCCGATGCTTTCACCCTGTTCGAGCGGTTCGAAGCGAAGCTCGACAAGCATTCGGGGAATCTGCTGCGCTCGGCGGTCGAGCTGGCGAAGGACTGGCGCACCGACCGGATGCTGCGCCGGCTCGAAGCAATGCTGGCCGTGGCCGACCGCGAGCACTCGCTGATCATCACCGGCAACGGCGACGTCCTCGAGCCCGAAGGCGGCTTGATCGCCATCGGGTCGGGCGGCGCCTTTGCGCAGGCGGCAGCCAAGGCGCTGCTCGACAACACCGACCTCGCCCCTCGGGATGTCGTCAGCAAGGCGTTACAGATCGCCGGTGACATCTGCATCTACACCAACCAGAACCACTCGATCGAGACCCTCGAGGAGACGCCCCGATGAGCGAAATGACACCGCAGGAAATCGTCTCCGAACTCGACAAACACATCATCGGTCAGAACGACGCGAAGCGAGCGGTGGCGATCGCGCTGCGCAATCGCTGGCGTCGCCAGCAGGTGGCCGATCCGCTGCGCCAGGAGATCACACCGAAGAACATCCTGATGATCGGCCCGACGGGGGTCGGCAAGACCGAGATCGCGCGCCGCCTCGCGCGCCTGGCCCGAGCGCCGTTCATCAAGGTCGAGGCAACCAAATTCACCGAGGTCGGCTACGTCGGCAAGGACGTCGACTCGATCATCCGCGACCTGGTCGAGGCGGCGATCAAGCAGCAGCGCGACCAGGAGAAAAAGAAGATGGACTCGCGCGCCCGGGATGCAGCCGAGGAGCGCGTCCTCGACGTGCTGGTGCCGCCGTCGCGGCCCATGGGCTTGTCGTCCAGCGGCGAGCCCAGCGCGCGCGGCGAGGATTCGACGGCGCGGCAGAAGTTCCGCAAGCGGCTCCGCGAGGGTGACCTCGACGACACCGAGATCGAGATCGACATCGCCCAGCAGATGCCGTCGTTCGAACTGGCCGGGCCCGCCGGCATGGAGGAGATGACGCAGCAACTGCAGGGCCTGTTCCAGAACATGCAAGGCCGCAAGAAATCGCGCAAAGTCCGGATCAAGGACGCGATGAAGCTGCTGGTCGACGAAGAGGCCGGCAAGCTCCTGAACGACGACGAGATCAAGGTGCTGGCGCTGGCCAACGTCGAGCAGAACGGGATCGTGTTCCTCGACGAGATCGACAAGATCGCCGCCCGCCAGGAAACGAGCGGGGCCGATGTCTCGCGCCAGGGCGTGCAGCGCGACCTGCTGCCGCTGGTCGAGGGGACGACGGTCAGTACCCGCTACGGGATGGTGAAGACCGACCACATCCTGTTCATTGCCTCCGGCGCGTTCCACTTGACCAGGCCTTCGGACCTCGTGCCCGAGCTGCAGGGGCGATTTCCGATCCGCGTCGAGCTGGCGTCGCTGTCGATCGATGACTTCGAACGGATCCTGACCGAGACCGACTCGAGCCTGATCAAGCAGTACCAGGCGTTGCTGGCGACCGAGAGCGTGACACTGGACTTCACACCCGACGGGCTGCGGCGGCTGGCCGAGATCGCCTTCGCCGTCAACGAATCGACCGAGAACATCGGCGCGCGACGGCTGCACACGGTCCTGGAGCGACTGCTCGAAGAGGTGTCGTTCCCGGCGCCGCGCCGGTCGGGCCCGACGGGGCCGCTCGCCGCGCGGTTCGTCGACGAACGGCTGGGCGAGGTGGCCGGCAACGAGGACCTGTCGCGCTACGTGCTCTAGAAAAAAAGGGGCTTGAAACCGGATGAGCCGATCCCATCTTCCAGACGGGTGCCGCAACCGGGCCCGAACCCTTATCGCTTGCAATTGGAGGATATGAAAATGACCAC
>JBEVJQ010000086.1:0-4744 GCA_040510055.1 Burkholderiaceae bacterium
TTTTCTTGTCGCTAGTCGGTGCATCGATGGCGCTAGCCCCCACTTGCTCGCCCCGCATCAGGGCGCTTCCTCGTCGTCCGGCACTTGCGAGCATCGACCAAGCCCGGATGGTCTGGCGTCCGAGAGTCCGCTCAGACGGGCGACCCGCTCAGACCGGCGAGCCTGCTCCGACGTGAAGCCTGCTTGTGAAGCCTGCTCGGACGTGAAGCCTGCTCGGACGTGAAGCCTGCTCGGACGGGAGCCGCTCAGACGTTGAGCCTGCTGCCAACCGTGAGCCTGCGCACCTCCTCGGTCCGGTCCGCTCAGCTCGCTGAACCTACTCAGCGCGATAAACCTACTCAGCGCGATGAACACCACTCAGCGCGATGAACCTGCTCAGCTTCGGTGAACCTGCTCAGCTTCGGTGAACCTGCTCAGCTCGGGATCCCCAAGCGCCGCTTATTCCCCCGGCACGGGTCGCGGCGGCCGCTCCCCGGTAAACCTGCTCAGAACACCGAAGCTGAAGCAGACTCCAGAAGCGGATCAGACTCGGCGAGACCGGTCAGCTGACCGGACCACGTGCTCGCCTCCCCGATCCGTGAGCCTCTGCAGCCCAGCAACCCTCTCTCAGAAACCAGTGGGCGTCGGGTCAGACCGCCGGCGCCCGGTCAGTCTCCGTCGCCCCGCAGATCCGGAAGCGCCGCGCCGAACGCCTCGCCCAGCCCAGCGGGACGCGTAGCGGCGCCCGATTTACGCGGCCGGCCAACGGGACGCGCCACCAGTGCCCTACCGGTCTGTTGCCCGAGGACGGCAAGGTACCCCTTTTCGGCAGCCGGCGTCCCCATTGCCATGGCCCGCATCCGGGCCAACTCGGAATCGGAGACGCGTTCGTCGAACATGGCCAGCCACGCCTGTTCGCGCTCGAACGGCGTATTGCCCAGCCCCCAGTAGATCGGATGGGGACTGACGAGGTCGTCGACGGTGAGCCCGATATGGTGGCGATGGCTCGACCACGAATGGTCAGCCGGCCGTCGAACCAGCCCGGCCCTGACCGGATTGTTTTCGACATAGCGCAGGCAGGCCAGCAGGTACCGGTCGGCCTCGATCAGCGCCGCCCGGAAGCGCCCTTCCCAGAGCGTACCGGTTCGCTGGTAACGGTCGTTGTAGTAGCGGACGTAGCGGCGCCCGAGACGCTGGATCGCGCCCGACAGGGCCTCCGCCCTCTCGGGTGTGGCGATCAGGTGGACGTGATTGGTCATCATCACGTAGCCGTGGATCGCGACCCCCGCTTCGGCGGCGATTTCGGTCAGGTCTGCCTTGAACCGTCGCCGGTCGGCATCGTCGCGGAAGATCGCCTGGCGATCATTGCCGCGAACGATCAGGTGATGCGGCAGGCCACCGATGATCGTCCGTGCTCGCCGGGCCATCGTTCTGCCTCCAACCCCGCCCGCCGCCGTCAGCCGACAGTGGTGCCGTTGGCCATGAGCGTCTCGGCGGCAGCGCCGTTGGCCAGGAGCGTCTCGGCGACGACGGCCGCGGGGACGGCTCGCATCCGGGCACGGCCCAGCCGTTCGAGCACGACGAACCGCGGCGTCCCGCGCTCGGCCTTCTTGTCGGTTTCCATCAGCGCCAGGTACCGCGACGGTGGCCAGCCCGGACCGCGGCTCGGCAGTCCGGCCGCGGCGATCAGCTCCGTCAATCGCTTGCAATCGCCGGGCTCGAGCAGGCCGAGCCGGACCGACAGGTCGGCGGCCATCACCATCCCGCAGCCGACGGCCTCGCCGTGCAGCCATTCGCCGTAACCCAGCCCGGCCTCGATCGCGTGGCCGAACGTGTGTCCGAAGTTGAGAATCGCGCGCAGGTTCGACTCGCGCTCGTCGGCGGCGACCACGGCTGCCTTGATCCGGATCGATCCGGCGACGATCGTGGCAAGGGCGTCGGCATCGCCGCCGAGCAACCGATCCAGAGCCTGCTCGACCCCCGCGAGGTAGGTCGTGTCGGCGATGGCGCCGTGTTTGATGACCTCGGCCAGACCCGCGACCAGTTCGCGCGACGGCAACGTCGCCAGCGTCCCGACGTCGGCGATGACCAGCCGCGGCTGATGGAAGGCGCCGACCATGTTCTTCCCGAGCGCGTGATTGATCGCCGTCTTGCCGCCGACCGACGAATCGACCTGGGCCAGAAGCGTCGTTGGCACCTGCACGAAGTCGATCCCGCGTTGATAGATCGCCGCAGCGAACCCGACGAGGTCGCCGACGACTCCGCCGCCGAGCGCGACCAGCAGGCTCTTGCGATCGAAGCGCTGCTCGAGCAGATGCGCGCAGATCCGGTCGAGCATCGCCCAGCACTTGCTGCCTTCGCCAGCCGGGATGTCGAGACGAGAGATCAGGGCCGGCGCGTCTCCGAGTCCCGCTATCAGCGGCCCGGCATGGAGCGGACCGACAATCTCGTCGCTGATCACGCAGACGGCACGCCCCGCGGCCAGGTCGCGCAGGCGCCGATTGCGCGCCAGCAGGTCGAACCCGACTTCGATCGGATAGCCGCGCTCGCCTAGATCGACAACGATATCTTGCATCGTGCGCACTCCTCGGCCTCGGGTCCGTCCAGCCAGGCGACGATGGCATCGACGATGTGCTCGGCCGGCTGCCGCCCGCTGGGGACGACGTGATCGGCCACTTCCTGGTATAGCGCTTCGCGATCCTCGGCGAGCTGCCGGATCCGGCCCCGTGGGTCCTCGCTCTTCAGCAGTGGCCGATGGCGGTCGCGACGCAGCCGTTGCCAGAGTTCGGCCACCGTCGGCCGCAGGTAGATCACCAGGCCGCGCTGGCGCATCGCGTCGCGATTGGCAGGCGTCACGACGGCCCCGCCGCCGGTCGCGAGGACCAGGCCGGGCTGTCGCGACAGTTCCTCGAGCAGCGCGCACTCCCGGCGCCTGAAGCCGGCCTCGCCTTCGAGGTCGAACACCGTCGGGATGTCGACGCCCAAGCGCCGCTCGAGCTCGCGATCGATGTCGACGAACGGACGCCCGAGGCGCCGGGCAAGCCGCGACCCGACGGTCGACTTGCCGGCGCCCATCATCCCGACGAGATAAATGGAAAGGGCGGCCTCCATGGCCGCCCTAAGGTATCAGAAGGCGGACTGCCGGGACCGACCTAAGGCACGGTCGGCGCTGCCGCCGGGGATCAGTTGCAGGACGGGGTCACCGACTGATACGGGAACGGGCTTCCGGCGATCTGGCTCTGCGCCTGCAGACCGTTTTGCGGGGCGAACTGGACCACGGCCGTCGACAGGCTTCCAAACGTCCGCGGGGTGCTCGGCGGTGCCACTTCGGCATTGGTCAGGTCCGCCGCCGCCATCGGCAACTGGAACAGCACCGAATTGAAGCCTTCCGTGCCACCGACCGTTGCCGTCACCTCGAGCGAAACATCGACCCAGTTGCCGAAGCTCTTCGGGTAGACGACGTTGAGGACGGCCAGGCCGTTGGCGTCGGTCTGCGTCGAAACGGTGTACGACGCCACGTTGCCCGGCGTGAGGACCGCATCACCGTTCGCGTCCTCGCCGGCGTCGCAGATCCCGTAGTTCGCCGTGTCCTCGCTGGCAACACCAGTCGGCGTCAGGTAGATCGGGAACCACCTGTTGCTGTCGGTGTCCAGAGCATAGTAGCCGACGTAGTACCGGCGTCCGCGCAGCGTGGCCAGCACGGTTGCGTTCGGCTTCGGGATCCCGGCGCTGTCGGTGACGATCGCCGCATATCGTTTGCGGTAAGCGAGCTGGCCCGACAGATCCTCGATCAGGTTGTCGGTGCCGAGCCGGACCGTCAGCTCCCCGCGGCTGTTGTTGCTCACAGCGGAGTTGCCGTTGACCGAGGCCGCAGCGACCCTGACCGTCAGCTCGCTCGGCGTCCGCTGTCCGACGGAGGCCAGGACCCGAACGTCTCGCTCGCTGCCATCGTTGTTCAGGAACAGGCGCGCCGAGGCCACGCCGCTGGCGTCGGTCGTCGCCTGCGTGACCTCGACCCGCACCGCGCTCTTCGGATCATTGGCAGCGAATGCCACCGTTTGCCCGGCGAGCGCAACACCCGAGGCGGGATCGGTCACCACGGCGGTCAGCTCGACCGGCGTCAGGCCATCGGAGGCCAGCGTGGTCGAACTGGCAATCAGGGCGACCTTGATGTCCTGGGTCACCGTCGCGTCGTTGGTGGACAGGGAGGCCTGGCCGGCGTCCGGACCTTTCGCTCCGTCGCCGCCGCAGGCCGCTATTCCGGCCGCAAACAGCAGCGCCAACCCGATCGCGATCGGACGGATGGTGGTGGTGTGGATGTTCACGCGATCTCCAATATCGATCTCTTTAGACTGGCCGGGAGTCGATGAAGTCTCTCTCCCGGCCTCTCCCTGATTCATCAGCGCTGCACGACGGCATCACTCACCACCCGCGGCGTGAGGAACACCAGCAACTCGGTCCGGTCGTTGGTCTTGGTCGTGTTCTTGAACAGGTAGCCGAGGATCGGGATGTCGCCCAGCAGCGGTACCTTGTTGACGCGGTTGCGCTCGAACTGCTCGTAGATGCCGCCGATCACCACGGTGCCGCCGTTCTCGACCAGCACCTGCGTCTGCACGTGGCGCGTATCGATGGCGAAGCCCGCGGGCGTCAGTTGGCCGACCGCATCGCGGTTGATGTCGACGTCGAGGATGACGTTGCCCTCGGGCGTGATCTGCGGCGTCACCTCGAGCTTCAGGTTGGCCTTGCGGAACGACACCGCGGTCGC
>JBEVJQ010000087.1:0-5303 GCA_040510055.1 Burkholderiaceae bacterium
GCATCGGGACCGGAAAAAACAGCCCTCTTGCGGCCGGTGATTGTAGCCACTCGGGTATCCCCGGGCAAACGGCCGCGTAAGCGAATCGTCCCGACAGCGCTGGCCGATGGCGTTCGCTGCGATCTGTTGCCCATTGGCAACCCGGTCGCCCTGGAGTGCTGCTTTGCCGCAACCGAATCGCGCCTTTCCGATTGCGGCGGTCGCCCCGGGCTTCGGGCGGGCGTCTTGCTCCGAGGTCTCGGCGGTGACGATATGGCGAGCGGGGGGCATGCAATGTCGCTCGGGCCGGCGAATTCGCGGTACCCTCCCCGACCGGTCGCCGGGCGCGGCGCGCGCCGCTTTCGTCAAAGCCGCTTTCGGGCCCGGCGCGTGCCGCGCCGTCGAAGCCCCCCGCAGGCTCGTTGCGTGCCGCGTCGTCCAGGCCGCTTTCTGTCCCCAGCCCTACCGGGCGCCGGCGCTTGTCGCGTTGGCGGCGTCCGGCCACCGTCCGCGCACTGGGCTGATCGCCCCAGTCGAAGCCAGGAACAGCAGCATGAACAGATTCGATCGCAGCGATGACCTCCTGCCACCGGTCAGCGACGCCGACCGCCCAGGCTATGAGGGAGCGACCGATGCGTCGGACAACCGCGGTCTGGGCACCAATGCGCCCGCCGGCAGTGTCCTCGCAGGGGGTGTTCCGGAGGGCATCGACTGGCACGCCGTCGAGATGCTCGCCATCGAGCTGGCGACGCTTGCCGGTGGCGAGATCACGGCGGCGCTGAGCCGCGGACTGATGATCAGCTACAAGAGCGCACCCGGGACGTACCGCGATCCGGTCTCGGAGGTTGATCGCAACGTCGAGGTGCTGATCCGGGCCCGGTTGTCGGAGCAGTTCCCCGATCACGGTGTACTCGGGGAGGAGATCGACGACAAGACCGATGCCGCGCACGATGTGATCTGGGCGGTCGATCCAGTCGACGGCACCAACAACTTCATCAACGGCTTTCCGTGGTTCAGTGCGTCGATCGGCGTACTCCATCGCGGGATGCCGATTGTCGGCGCCACCTGGTGCTCGACCAGTCACGTGCTGCGGCCCGGCGTTTATCACGCCTGCTGCGGCGGGTCGCTGCACTTCGACGGCCAGTCGGTCGGCTGGGCGCCCAACCCGGCGGTGCGGCGACGCCTCGCCGGCTATCCGGGGACCGGTTCACAGAACACGCCTTGGGACAATCGCCGGACCGGGTCGGCCGCGATGGAGTGCGCGATGGTCGCGGCCGGGCCGCTGCAACTGGCACGGTTCGAGAACCCGTTCGTCTGGGACGTGGCCGGCGGCGTGGCGCTGGCGCTGGCCGCGGGCCGCGAGGTCCGGGTTCGCGACAAGTCCGGTTGGCGCCCGTTCGACGGGTTCGCCACCCCCGACGCCCGCGGCCAGCCGGTCGTCTCACGGATGTGGCGCAAGTCGCTGCTGCTCGGCGAGGCCGACGCCGTCGAGACCGCCTGCGTGTTGATGCAGCAGCAGCGACGCAACAACGGCGAGTCGACGCGCTAAGCCCCGCGGGGAAGCGCTTGGTCCTCGGACCGGCGAACGGCCGAGGCTGACGGCACGACCGTCGCCGCTGCCCATGTCGAGCAGGCTGGATCGCATCGGCCGCTCGCCCTGCGGCGCGCGCGCCTCAGCCAGCCATGGAATCCGCCTCGGCCTTCGCCTCCCCGAACTCGAGCATCACCTTCATCGCCCGCGTCCGGTCGCTCGCCAGTTCGAAGGCTTCGCGCGCCTGGTCGATCGGGAACGCCCGCGTCACCATCGGGCGCATGTCGATGCGCCCCTCGTTGATCAGCCGGACAGCCAGCGCGAACTCGGCGTGGAAGCGGAACGACCCGCGGATCTCGAGTTCCTTGGCGACGACGACGTTCTGCGGCAACGAGACGTCGCCGCCGAGACCCAATTGGACGACGACGCCGCGCGGGCGCATGGCGTCGAGACCGGCGCGCAACGCCCGCTCGTTGCCCGAGCATTCGAACATCACGTCGAATGTTCCCTTGTCGAGCGCGTAGCGGTCGGTCCAGCGCCGGTCGCGGGCTACGTCGATGGTCTCGTTCGCGCCCATCGCGCGGGCCACGGCCAGCGTCGCCTCGGTCACGTCGACGGCGGTGATCGTGGCTGCGCCGTGGATCCGCGCCGCGGCGATGGCCAGGCAGCCGATCGGACCGCAACCCGAGACCAGGACACGGCGGTTCAGCAGCGGACCGGCGCGAGCGACTCCGTGCAGGCAGACCGAGAACGGCTCGGCCAGCGCCGCGAACTCGAGCGGCACGCCATCGGCGACCGTCTCGCACTGGATTGCCTCGCAGACCAGCGCGCTGCGAAACGCGCCCTCGACATGCGGGTCGCGCATCGCACTGCCGTAGAAGCGCATGTCGAGGCACTGGTTGGGCAGGCCTTCGAGGCAGTAGCGGCACCGGCGGCACGGCCGGCTCGGATTGACGGCGACACGCGTGCCCACGGTCACACGGTCGACGTCGTCGGCCACGGCGACGACGGTGCCGGCCACTTCATGACCGAGGATCATCGGCCGCTTGATCCGGACGGTACCGAAACCACCGTGATGGAAGTAGTGGAGGTCCGACCCGCAGATCCCACCGAAGCCGACGCGGACCAGCACTTCTCCCGCCGTCAACGCCTCGGTCTGCTGTTCGACGACACGCAGATCCTCGGGCGCGGCGATGACGAGACAGGAGCAGCGCAGGCGCATCGGACCGCCATCGGTGGTCGAGTCACTGTCTGATGTCGCTCGGTTGGCGGTCATGGCTTTCTCCCCTCGGTGTGCCCCGGATCCCGGCTTCTGCGAGTCGGCCGGTCCGCCGGTTCGCGATGGCCGCAACGCCGGCATGGTGCGGCGAGCGAGGCTCGAAGTCCAGTGCTTGACGGACGTTTGCCCAGGCGTCGACTATCCGGGTTGCCGCTGCGACTGGTGTTGCCGTCGCGCAGATCCTGCCACCGCCATTCATGACCCTCGCCTCGGTCCGCGCCGACCTGGCCGCCCGCGCCCCCGACCTCCAGATTCTCGAAGCGACCACGAGCACCGCGACCGTTGCGCTCGCCGCCGCGGCCTTCGGCGTCGAACCGGGACGGATCGCCAAGACGCTGACCATGGCCGTCGGCGACCGGGCACTGCTCGTCGTCGCCAGCGGCGATCGTCGACTCGACAATCGCAAGGTGCGCGCGACGTTCGGCGGCAAAGGGAAACTTCTCGGAGCCGACGACGTGGTCGCCCTGACCGGCCATCCGGTGGGCGGCGTCTGTCCGTTCGGCCTCGCCACGCCGTTGGCGATCTACTGCGACGTGTCGCTGCGCGACTTCGACGAGGTGCTGCCTGCGGCCGGCAGTCTCGAGACCGCGGTCAGGATCGACCCGCTGCGGCTGGCGGAACTGGTCGGCGCCCCATGGGTCGACGTCTGCAGCGAGCCGGTGGCGAGATGAATCCCCAGGACGCCCTCCCCCAGCGGATCCGGGTCGGTGTCGGCGGCTGGACGTTCGAACCGTGGCGCAACAACTTCTATCCCGCCGGGCTCTCGCACGGCCGCGAGCTCGAGTATGCGAGCCGGCAGCTGTCGGTAATCGAGGTCAACGGCACCTACTACAGTTCGCAGAAGCCGGCGACGTTCGCCCGATGGCGCGACGAGACCCCGGACGAGTTCGTGTTCTCGCTGAAGGCCTCGCGGTTCGCGACCAATCGTCGTGTCCTCGCCGAAGCGGGCGATTCGGTGAAGCGGTTCGTTGCCAGCGGGATTGCCGAACTGGGTCCGAAGCTCGGCCCGATCGTGTGGCAGTTCGCGACCACGAAACGTTTCGATCCCGCCGACTTCGAGGCATTCCTCGCGCTGCTGCCAGAAGCGGTCGACGGTCTGCCGCTGCGGCATGTGCTCGACGTCCGCCACGAGAGCTTCAGGAACGCGGAATACCTGGCGCTCGCCAGACGCTACCGGGCGACGACGGTGTTCACCGAATCCGACGAATTTCCGGCGCTCCCCGACCTGACCGGTCCGCTGGTCTATGCGCGGATCATGCGGACCCAGCCGTCTGTCGCCGACGGACTCGACCCCGGCGTCCTCGACCGGCTCGCCGATTGCGCCCGGCTGTGGCGTGACGGCGGCGAGCCGGCGGGACTGCCCAAGGTGGAGCCGGATCGTCCGCCGCCGCCCGCACCACGCGACGTGTTCTTCCTGTTCATCAGGGGCGCGAAGGAGAAGGCGCCGGCGGCGGCGATGGCGCTGCGGCAGCGCGTCGGCTGAGCGCGAGCGTTCGACGACCGCGGGTTCGGTTGGCCGGTAGGCCGCGCGCCGCGACCTGCGTCCGTCTCCGGGTGCCGTATCCGGCTTCGGTCTCCGGCATCATTCAGTCCCCGGCGATGCCGGTCGCCATGTCACGGCGCAGCGCCTTCGCGTACTCGCGGAAGTCGACTTCGAGCGTGTAGCGCTGCGTGCCGACGTAACGGTGTGAGATCGCGCGCCGATGGCGTGCGATTTCCTCATCCATCCGTGGCGGCGCCGGCAGCCTGATCCGGCCCGAGAGCAGCGCGGCGACCCATCGTCCCTGGATCTCCGCCAGCGGGATAGTCGGCCCGACCGGCTGGACCAGCCCGACCATGAACAATCCCGCCAATCGAGGCGGGACGATCCGTCGATAGAGCGCGGCCCGGCCGTCGCTGACCTCGAACAACGCCGGGTCGATGAATGGAAAGGTCGTCCGGTAGCCGGTCGCATAGACGATGGCGTCGATCGGCTCGTCACTGCCATCGACAAATGCGACGCGATCGCCGCGCAGTTCCTTGATGTCCGGCTTGAACCTTATTCGGCCGTGTCCGGCATGACTCAGCAGCTCCTGGCTGAGGGTGGCGTGTTCACGCCAGATCGGATGCCTGGGCCGCGGGATGCCGAAGCGTTGCTGGTCCCCGACGGCGACGACCATCAGGTAGCGCATCAATGTACGCGTCACCGGCGTTGGCAGCCGCAGCTTGCCGCTGAGGAACGCCGCCCAGCGGTCGCTCGGAATCCCCATGATGTACTTCGGCATGATCCAGGCGCTGCGCCGGGTGGACAGGGTGGTGCTCCTGGCCTGCCGTCAGACGTCCACCGCGATGTCGACGGCCGAGTTGCCGATGCCGACGACGAGAACGTCCTTGTCCCTGAACGGGTCGGCCGTCCGGTAGTCGTGCGAATGGATCGCCAGCCCGTCGAATTGCCCGGGGAACGCCGGCCAACGCGGATCCCACAGGTGGCCGTTGGCGACCAGCACCGCCCGGTACCGCCTGACGTCCCCGTCC
>JBEVJQ010000088.1:0-3351 GCA_040510055.1 Burkholderiaceae bacterium
AAGCGGTCGAACCGGGGGGCTTTTCGGTCGTTGGCGCGTGCCGGGCGCCGCTAGAGTGGTCGTCGTCCTGCCGCACGACGACCGGGCGTCACGCCGACGCGGGCGGTACGCCCCGGCACCGTCCCCGGCAAAGTGGCTTTTCGAGGAGATTCCATGGCCACCGTCACATCGAGTACGAGCAGCGGCAGCATGATCGATGTCCAGGGCATCGTCGACCAGCTGATGCAGGTCGAGCGCAAGCCGCTGAACGCGTTGCAGACGGCCAAGTCGACCATCGAGACGAAGGTTTCGGCCTACGGTTCGCTGAAGAGCGAACTCGCCGCGCTGCAGGATGCCGCGCGCGGGCTGTTCGACAGCCAGACCTGGCAGGCCGCCACTGTCACCAGCAGCAACGAGGCGGCCGTCCGGGCCACCAGCAACGGCGGGGCTGCCAAGGGTGCGTTTTCGGTCACGGTCCAGCAGCTCGCCCAGGCCCAGTCGGCGGTGACCGGCCAGTACGCTTCGGGCGCGGCGATCATCGGCGGCGGCACGCTCGTCGTCCAGCTCGGCAGCAGCGCCGGCGGCGGGTTCACGGCCGACGGTGCCCGCCCGCCCGTCAACATCGCGATCGCGCCCGGTGCCACGCTCGCGGACGTACGTACCGCGATCAACAACGCCGGCGCCGGCATCAGCGCATCACTGGTGGGCGATGGTTCGCAGACCCGGCTGATGCTCCGCTCGAGCGAGACCGGCGAAGCCAACGCCTTCAGCCTGCAGGTGCAGGGGGCCGAGAATGGCGGTAGTGCCGGTCTCGGTGGCCTGGCGTTCACGCCCGGCGGCGGCGGTGCGATGACCCAGATGCAGGCCGCGCAGGATGCGCACTACGCCATCGACGGGCTCGCCCTGACGGCGAAGTCCAATACCGTGGCCAACGCGCTCGAAGGCGTCACGCTTGAACTGCGCCAGGTCGGCACCGCGCCGATCCCGGTCGAGGTCGGCGTCGATGCCGAATCGATGCGCAAGTCGGTCGATACGTTCGTCACCGCATACAACGCGCTGAACACCTCGCTCGGCACGTTGACGAAATACGACGCCGCAAGCGGCAAGGGCGGCTTGCTCCAGGGCAATTTCGTCGTGGTCCAGCTGCAGTCGAAACTGCGGGCCATGCTGGGGGCGTCGGTGGCAACCCAGGCCGGCCCCGGCGGCACCGGACCCACGCGGCTGTCCGATACGGGCATCGAGATCCAGCGCGACGGCTCGTTGAAGGTCAACGACAAGAAGTTCAGCGCTTCTGCCGCCGATCCGCAGGCTCTGCGCACGCTGTTCGCCTCGGTCGACCCGCTGGACGCAGCGGCCGGCGGCATCGCGCGCCGGTTCAACCAGCTTGCCACGCAGGCGCTGGGCACCGACGGCGCCATCACCGGCGCGCTGAAGACGCTCGATGCGCGCTCCGACGACAACCAGCGGCGCCAGGACGCGTTGACCGGACGGCTGGAAAGCACCCGCGCGCGGCTGGTGCGCCTGTACACGTCGCTGGACTCGAACCTGGCCTCGATGAACAGCCTGAGCCAGGCGCTGGCCGGGCAGCTCGCCGGGCTGGACGGCAACGAGATCTAGTGCTGACGGATCAAGGAACGGGGTCCGCTGTCGATAGATGGGTATACCCACCTGAATGTGACTCCTCCCATGTTTGCCGCCACCCGTTCTGCAAGTGCCTACCGAACCCTGTCGATCGAGACCGGCGTGCTCGACGCGTCGCCGCACCGGTTGATCGAGATGCTGCTCGACGGCGCGGTCGAGTCGGTCGCGCGGGCACGCGCGGCTTTTGGCCGACGCGACCTCGCCGCCCGCTCGCTGGCGATCACTCGGGCGCTGCGGATCGTCGACGAAGGACTCAAGGCGTCGCTGGATCCGGCCGGCGGCTCGATCGCCACCAACCTGGGGCAACTCTATGGCTACATCACGATTCGCCTCTCCGAAGCGAACCACAGCGGCGACGACGCGCTGCTGGCCGAGGTCGAGCAGCTGCTTGCTACCGTCCGCGGGGCATGGCAGGGAATCGCCCATCATCCGCAAGCCAGGCGTTGAGCGAGCCATGTCCATGCACGCCGACGCTCCTGCTGCGCTGATCGACTACTACCGGGCTCTCGAGTCCAGGGCCCACGTGATGCTGCAAAGCGCCCGCGAGGACCGCTGGGACGAAGTCCAGCGCGCCCGCGACGATTGCAAGCCGCTGATCGCTGCCCTGCAGCGCGCTCAGCGGGAGCGCGTGCTGAGCCCGGCGGAAGACCTCGAGCGGATGAAGATCCTCAAGGCCATCGTGGTGTGCGACGGCGAGACCCGTCGGCTGTCGTCGTCCCAGGTACGGTCTTTCGACCGGCTGCTGTCGGCCCAGCGCGGCGACTGCTGAACCGGTTGTCGTTACAGCTTGCCGCCCGCGCCCGAGATCCCGTGATGGACGTATTGCTGCAACCCGAAACGGACCCGCAGGTTCTCGCGGCCTGCCTCGTCCGCGATCCACGCGAGGTGTCCTGGGTGCTCGCGCAGCTCCTGACAGCTGGCGGCCGGCTGGCGTTGTATCCGGCGGCGCGGCCTGTGGTGCGGGTGCCGGGGCGCCTGGTCAGGTGCACTGGGACCGTGGTCGAGATCGCGGGCAACGGCGAGCCGTTGCACGGCCATGAGCCGTTGATCGGCAAGCCGCTGCTCGCCGTCGGCAGCTTGCGCGACGTCAAGATCCAGTTCGTCCTCGACAAACCGGCGGCGATCGGTCCGCGTGCCGATCCGACGCTGCGCGGCGCGGCACCGGCCGCGCTGCACCGGATCCAGCGTCGCGAGGCGCATCGGGTCCGGCCCTGGCCGGCCGCGGCCATCCGGATCCAGATCATGGAGCCGGGCGAAACGAACGGCGCCGTGGCGGCAGCCGTCGAATACGAGTGTCCGGTCGTCGATCTGTCGACCGACAGCATCGGTCTGCTGCTGCCGGCAAGAGCCACGCCGCCGGCGATCGGCGCGCGACTGGTCTCGGCGTGGCTGGAGTTGCCGGACCGGGAACCGATCGCCTGCGAACTCGAGGTCAAGCGCGTGGTGCCCGCCGTGGTGACGGGCGACTACCGCGTCGGCTGCCGACTGCGGCTCGATCCGCCGGGCTCCAGGACGCTCGCCTGCGCGCTACTCAGGCTGCAGCGCCGCTGACCGGGCATCGCCCATGACCGACCGGGCGTCGCCCGGTGCCCCGGATCAGACGTTCATGTTCATGATGTCGGTATAGGCGGAGACGAGCCGGTTGCGCACCGTGACCGCCGATGTGAATGCGATCTGCGCCTTCTGCATCGACACCATGGTTTCCTCCAGCGTCGCGCCCGGTGCTCCCGC
>JBEVJQ010000089.1:0-3919 GCA_040510055.1 Burkholderiaceae bacterium
GTTCTATTCAGCGCTTGAAGAGCGCGCCCGCACCGGATCATTCGTTGGCAGTCGACATCGAATCCGGGCATGGCCGAACAGGACGCCAGTCAAGACAACAAGCAGCTACCTGCCACCGAACGACGCCTGAGAAAGGCGGCCGAGGAAGGTCAGGTCGTGCGCTCGCGCGACCTGACGCATGCGGTGGCCCTGGGGGCCGCAGTCCTCGGCTTCGAGATGACGGGGCGGTCGATCGGCGACGGCCTGGTCAAGTTGATGCGCGACGGCCTGCGCTTCACGCCCCAGCAGGCCCTCGATTCGGTCTGGATGGCCCGCCGGCTGAGCGACCTGGGCGCGGCAGCCTTCGATCTCGCCTGGCCGCTGCTCGTCGGGCTCACGATCGCCGTTGCCGCCGCGGCCGCGGCCCCCGGCGGCGTGGTCCCGACGCTACGGCCCCTGATGCCGAACCTGTCGCGGATCGACCCCAAAGCGGGCTTCGGCCGGATCTTCTCGAAGGATGCCCTGGTCAACCTGGGTAAGCTGTTCGGTATCGCCGTGGTGCTGACGCTGGCGGCCTGGGCGCTCGTCAGCGGCAGCCTCGAGGTGTTTGCCGGCCTGGCCGGCGTGCCGCTGATCAGCGCCCTGCCGACCGGGTTCAAGACGCTGCTGAACGGGCTCGCGGCAATGGCGGCCGTCCTGGCCCTGGTCGCGTTCATCGACGTGCCGTGGCAGATGTTCCGTCACCGCAACCGCTTGATGATGTCGCACCAGGAAGTTCGCGAAGAGATCAAGGAAACCGAGGGTGACCCGTTGCTGCGCGGCCGGATTCGCCAGCGGCAACGCGAACTGGGTCGCGTGCGGATGCTCGCGGCCGTGCCTTCGGCCGATGTCGTCGTCACCAACCCGACTCACTACGCAGTGGCGATCCGCTACGACGAAGCCCGGATGGCTGCGCCGCGGGTCGTCGCCAAGGGCGCGGACCACCTGGCGCTGACGATCCGTTCGCTTGCCGCGAGCCATGGGGTGACCATCGTCGAGCTGCCGCCGCTCGCGCGGGCGCTGCACGCCCACGTCCAGCTCGATCGCGAGGTACCGGCGGCGCTGTACTCGGCCGTCGCCCAGGTGCTGGCCTACGTCTATCAGCTCCGGCGCTTCGTCCCCGGCCGTGACGGACGGATGCCGCGGGCGCCGCGGGACATCGAGGTGCCGCCGGAGCTCGATCCCCAGCGGGCTGAGAACGAGCAATGAGCACGCCACCGATGATCGGATCGCCGCCTGGGTCGTCGCGCAACGGCTGGACCTTCCGCGTGGGCGGTGTCAGGGTCGACATCCCGCCGCTGCGGCAATTGGCAGTGCCGCTGCTGATGGTGCTCATCCTGGCGATGATGCTGGTGCCGCTGCCGCCGTTCCTGCTCGACGTGCTGTTCACGTTCAACATCGCGCTGGCGCTGGTCGTCCTGCTGGTCTCGTCGTACACGGTCCGGCCGCTCGACTTCGCGGTATTCCCGTCGGTGCTGCTGATGACCACGCTGATGCGGCTGTCGCTGAACGTGGCGTCGACGCGGGCCGTGTTGATGCACGGACACACCGGCACCGACGTCGCCGGCAAGGTCATCGAGTCGTTCGCCAACTTCGTCATCGGCGGCAGCTTCGCGGTCGGCATCATCGTCTTCGCCATCCTCACGGTGATCAACTTCGCGGTCGTCACCAAGGGCGCCGGGCGGATCGCCGAGGTCTCGGCACGGTTCGCGCTCGATGCGATGCCCGGCAAGCAGATGGCGATCGACGCCGACCTGAACGCCGGCCTGATCGACCAGGCGGAGGCGAAGCGGCGGCGCGCCGAGGTCTCGCACGAGGCCGACTTCTTCGGCTCGATGGACGGCGCCTCGAAGTTCGTCCGCGGCGATGCGATCGCCGGCATCCTGATCCTGCTGATCAACGTGATCGGCGGACTGGTGATCGGCGTCGTCCAGCACGGGATGGCGGTCGGCGCGGCGGCCCAGAACGACGTGCTGCTCGCGATCGGCGATGCCCTGGTCGCACAGGTGCCGTCGCTGGTGATCTCGGTCGCGGCAGGCCTGATCGTCTCGCGCGTGGGCGGCGACGACGATGTCGGCACAGCGCTGTTCCGCCAGCTGTTCTCGGTGCCGCGCGCGCTGGCGCTGGCCGGCGTGGTCATCGGCATCCTCGGCATCGTCCCCGGAATGCCGCACATCGCGTTTCTCGGCCTCGCCGCGGCCTGCGGCTACCTGGCCTGGCGCGTGGCCGAGCAACAGCGCCGGCAGGCCGAACAGCCGGTCCAGGCCGAGGTCGTCGAGGCCTCGTCCGACGCCAGCTGGGACGACGTCTCGCCGGTCGACCAACTGAGCCTCGAGGTCGGCTACCGGCTGATCGCTCTGGTCGACCGCGCCCAGGGCGGCGACCTGCTGATGCGGATCAAGGGCGTACGGAAGAAGTTCGCCCAGGAGGTCGGCTTCCTGCCGCCGGCCGTCCATATCCGCGACGACCTCGAACTGCGGCCCACCGCCTATCGCGTCAGCCTCAAGGGCGTGGTGATCGGCGAGGGCGAGGTTTTTCCCGGGATGATGCTCGCCATCAATCCGGCCAGCGGGCTGCCGGCGCTGCCGGGCACGCCGACCACCGATCCGGCGTTCGGACTGCCGGCGGTGTGGATCGAGCAGCGACACCGCGAGCATGCCCAGGCTTCGGGCTACACCGTCGTCGACCCGGCGACCGTGATCGCCACGCACTCCCATCATCTGATGCAGGTCAACGCGTCGCGCCTGCTCGGCCGCAACGAGGCGCAACAGCTGCTCGATCACCTCGCCCGATTCGCTCCGAAACTCGCCGAGGACGTCGTCCCGAAACTGATCTCGTTGTCCGTGTTCCAGCGCGTGCTGCAGAACCTGCTGGACGAATCGGTGCACATCCGTGACCTGCGCGGCATCGTCGAAGTCCTGGCCGAGCATGCCGTGCGCACGCAGGATCCGACGGAACTGACGCGCGAAGCACGAATCGGGTTGGCGCCGGCTATCGTTCAGCAAATTTACGGCTTCGTCCGGGAACTAGACGTGATCGCGATCGAACCCCGGCTCGAGTCGGTGTTGATGCAAGGCCTTGCGCCGGGCGCGACCTCGCCGATCGAGCCCGGCGTCGCGGATTTCGTCGCCCGCGCCGCGGCGCAAGCGGCCACCCAGCAGGAGGAGACGGGCGTGCCTTCCGTGATGCTGGTGCCCGACCGGATCCGCGTGCCCGTGGCCCGGCTGGTACGCAAGGGCGCGCCGCGCCTGCGCGTGCTGGGCCATGCCGAGATTCCTGAGAACCTTTCCATCCGCATTGACCGCGTCATCGGGGAACAGCGATGAACATCCGCCGATTCACCTCCCGCACCATCCGCGAGGCCATGGCGATGGTCCGCGCCGAGTTCGGCGACGACGCTGTGATATTGAAGACTCGCAGCGTCGCCAACGGGGTCGAGATCGTGGCGATGGCCGATGCACTTCCCGACGCAGGGCCTGATTCACTGCCCGAAGCGTTGCCGAGGGCCTTGCCGGACGCATCGTCCGTCGCATCGTCCGGCGCGTTGTCCGAGCGATCCAATGCGCGTCCCGAGGCGTTGTCCGCGGCCGCGTCGGGCAGTTCGCCCGAAGGCAACCGGGTGCCGCAGCGCTCGCAGGGCACGGCCGACGCCGACGATCGGCGTCGTGGTCGGATGCGCGGCACCGCTACGGCGCAACCCCGCGCCTTGCCGACCGAGCCCATGAGCACGCTGTCGTTCCAGCAGTACGTCCGTGATCGCCTGGCACAGCGCGAACAGGCTTTGCTCGAGGCGCCGGAGATCCCCTCGCTGCGAAACCAGACCACGATGCCGGCGCCGGCGCGCGTGCCAGCCGTGCCAACCGTGCCGGCCGTGCCAGCCGTTGCACCGGTGGTTGCCGTG
>JBEVJQ010000090.1:0-7660 GCA_040510055.1 Burkholderiaceae bacterium
ACAGGCCGAACGCCGAACAGTCGGCATAGACATAGAAGGCGCCGTCGGGGAAGGCGGGAATGGCCACACCGAGCGCATCGAGTGCCGGGACGAGGTAGTCGCGACGAGCGCGAAAGGCTGCCTTGCGCTGCTCGTAGATCGCCAAGGTCGCCGGCTCGAAGCAAGCGAGCGCTGCCTGCTGCGCCAGCGCCGACGGGCAGATGAACAGGTTCTGGGCGAGCTTCTCGACCGCTGGCACGAGGACCGGCGGCAGCACCATCCAGCCGAGCCGCCACCCTGTCATGCTGAAATACTTGGAGAAGCTGCTGGTGATGACCAGATCGTCGCCGAACTCGAGCGCCGTACGGGCATCGGTCACATCGTGCGGGCCGGCCGGTCCGTGGCCGGCGGAATCGACTCCGTAGAACAGGTCGAGATAGATCTCGTCGACTATCGCGAATCCGCCACGGTCACGGACAGCCGAGACGATCCGACCCAGTTCGTCGAACGGAATCGACGTACCGGTCGGATTGGCGGGTGTCGCGAGCAGCGTGCCGCGGACCTTCGGGCCCCATTGGGCGATCAGCGCCGCCTCGGTCATCTGGAAGCGGGAGGCCGGTCCCACGGGGGCGCTGACCGGCAGGCCGTCGACGGCGGCGATGAAATGCCGGTTGCACGGGTAGCTCGGATCGGTGAGCAGGACCTCGTCGCCGGGGTCGATCAAGGTCAGGCAGGCGAGCATCAGCGCGGCCGATGCGCCGGCCGTGATGACGATCCGCGACGGGTCGACGGCGACGCCGTAGCGGTCGCGATAGCGCGCCGCCAGCGCCTCGCGCAATGGCCAGATCCCCAGTGCCGGCGTATAGCCGGTCCGCCCCTCGCGCGCGATCCGGGCGAGGCGCTCGAGGACCGGCTCCGGGGCCGTGAAGTCGGGTTCGCCGATGCTCAGCTGGATCACCGGCCGCCCGGCGGCAATCCGCGCCTCGGCGCGCTTGACGAACTCCATGACCTCGAACGGCCTGATCGCCGCCAGCCGGCGGGCCAGAGGCCCCCGGGGGCCAGAAGGGTGGGATCCCGTTTCCGTTCGCTCCATCTGCCATTCGCCTGCGGGACGACTTTATCATCGGCCGCCACCAATCACCCATCCGTCCCCCTCGCGCCATCCATTCGTCGGGTCGTCGCCGGCCGTACCCGGGCGCGATGACGCATGGCGTTGACCCCGGTGATCGTGGCGACTAGGCTCTGCGCACCAGGGCACCAGCTCCCTCTCAACAGTCGATCAGCGCAGAGTCTTCGATGGAATCCGCAGCAATGTCCCGCGCCGCGTCAGTGGGCAGCGCGGCCGGTACGGCGAACCATGGCGCCGACCCGAAGCTCGATGCGAAGCATCGCTACAAGCTGCTCGAGGACTGTCGCGAACTGGTCCTCGACCGCCTGGCGGCCATCGTCGCCGGTGCGCTCGACAGGATGGCCGAGGAACTGACCGACGAGGCGCTGTCGCTCGAGAAGAGCGATCGCAAGCGCACGCTGCTCGATGCGGTGCTGCTGGTCCGCGGACGACGCCGCGCGATCGAGCAGAACTTCCGGCGGGTCTTCGGCGACATCTTCGAGCGCAGGATGTTCGCGCGGCCCGAAGCGATGCCGCCGCCAGCCAGTGTCGATGTGTCGAGCGACGACCTGCAACTGGTCTCGGATGACGTCATCTCCGAGAAGATGGACATCGATCGGCTGATCAGCAAGGCGCGCAGCCGCCTCGATCCCGACGAGGTGCTCGGCATCCGGGCTCGGCTCGGTGCGCTGCTCGAGCGCGAGTGGTTCGAGGAAGCCAACCATCCGGCCTCGCCGGAGGCCGTCTTCGAGGCGCTGCGCACGGCGATCGACGAAGTTGCCCCATCGAAAGAGATCGGCCACGAGGTTCGCGGCACGCTGCTCGATGCATTCGAGCCGTACGTGACGAAGAACCTCAACTCGATCTACAGCGTGGTCAACACCCGGCTCAAGTCGCAGCACGTGCTGCCGAAGATCCGCCAGCGACTGCAGCGCGAGTCTCCTGGTACCGGCGCTGCTGGCGCTTCCCGCGCCCATGGCTCCGGTGCCGCGGGCCGCGGCAACGGCACCTCGAGCAGTGCGCACGGCGCTTGGCCGGACGGGCACGCGATGGGGCAAGGCCCGCGAGGCGATGACGATGACAGCCCGACGGTGATGATGTCGGCCAAGAGCCTCGCGACGCTGCAGCAGGCGTTGGCTCGCGGCGCCGTCGACCAGGCCGATCTCCGTGGCGATGCGGCGCGGATGCTGTCCGATCCGGGAATGTTCGGCGTGGCCGACCTGCCGCTCGAACCGGTCCGGCAGTCGTTGCTGCAATCGCTGACCGCAGTCCAGCACGAAGCTCCCGGCGAAGGCGCGGTCGTCATGGCCGAACTGCTTCCGCTGCTGGTCGACAAGGTCCGTGACAATGGGACGCCGCTCGACCAGATGACGGTCGAGCTGGTGTCGGTGGTGTTCGACCACATCTACGCCGACAAATCGCTGGCCGATGCGGTCAAGAACCAGCTGATGCGGCTGCAGGTCGTCGCCATCAAGGCGGCGTTGCTCGATCGCAGCTTCTTTGCCCGCCGCCAGCATCCGATGCGCCAGCTGGTCGACCGGGTCACGCAGCTGGCCGCCGATCCCGATGCCGACCTGGCCGTCGACGCGCCACTGGTCAAGGGGCTGGCGCGCATCGTCGACCAGCTGATCGAGGAATTCGACCAGGACCTGGCGTCATTCCTGACGGCGATCGAGGGTATCGACCGGCTGCGCCAGGAAGAGGTCGCCCGCCGCGCTGAACTGCTGGCCGCGCCACTGGCTTCGGCCGAGCGCGAGGAAGCCTTGACGCTGGCCCGCGAGACCGCGCGTTGCGAGCTGTCGGTGCGCTGCGACGACGCGACTCCGGCGTTCGTTCGCGCGTTCCTGCTGCGCTGGTGGACGCAGGTGATCGCGCGCTCGCGCACCGAGCCGCAGGTCGGACCCGAGACCGTCGAGGACCAGTCGCTGCGGATCGCCGAGTTGCTGATCTGGAGCGTGGCGCCGAAGCATCCGGAGGACATCGGCCGGCTCGCGAAGCTCCTGCCCAGATTGATCCGCGCGGTGAGCGAGGGCGGCAAGCTGGTCGACGTTCCCA
Source organism: Burkholderiaceae bacterium (assembly GCA_040510055.1). Lineage (GTDB taxonomy): Bacteria > Pseudomonadota > Gammaproteobacteria > Burkholderiales > Burkholderiaceae_E > Lautropia. Next base: position 3,143 of record JBEVJQ010000090.1, read on the forward strand.
ACAGCGACCGCGAGGCATTCATGCAGGAACTGCTCGCGGCCCACAGCGCCGTCATCGACCGCGCCAAGCGCTGGCAGCACGGCCAGCCCGATCCGCGGCCGTCGACGCTGCGGTTGCGCGCCGACGGCACCGTCAAGTTCGCCCGCAGCCGCATCGAACAGCAGGTCGAGCCGGCCACTGTTGCCGCCGGTGAATCGGTGCTGAACTCGTTCGCCCGTGGTGATCGGATCGAACTGGCCGACGACGCCGGCCAGGCCGCGATTTACAAACTGGCCTGGATCAGTCCGGCGCGCAAGCTGTTCATCCTCTCGCGCTATCCGAAAGACACACTCAGCATCAGTGCCGCCGAGTTCGCCGCGCTCGTCTTCAGCGAGCGCGCGCGCCGGGTCGAGGAGCCGAAGGCAGTCGATGACGCCATTGGCGAACTGACTCGCGAGAGCCGGGTGGCGCTGGGTCCGCGCAGCCGGGTCGCACCGGGTCCGCACGGCCGGGTCGCGCTCGGTTAGCGGATCGCGTACCCGGCCGCACTGCAACGCCGCGGCGGAGGCGATTTGCGCCTCGAGTCGGCGCTGATCGCACGGACGGAGCGGCAGGCCGCTGCAGGGAGCGACTGTTGCCGTGCCAGCCGCGAGGCCACTAAACTGGATAGAAGATTCTCCGTGGCCGCGATCGCGGATCGGGGTGCTGCCGGACGGATCATCACCGCGAGCCGGCGCGGTCGAACCCGTTCGTTCACGGACGAGCACTATCCCTCGTTCCGCAGGATCGGAAGCCCTGTCGATGAGCGCGTTCTCCAACATTCCACCGCAAGCGGTTCTTCCGCTGGGCGCATACGACAAGGGACAGTTGCAGCGCGCGGCGGCGCGTGCCGACCAGACCCTGCTGCAGAGCGACTGTGAGGGCGCCGACGACCAGAGCACGGTCTTGACCCGGATCGGCGAGGACCTGCGGTTGCCATCGGGCCAGGGCCGCAACTTCGACACGCTCTATGACTGTCTGACCGAGCTGCGTCCGAACAAGGATGCCGACCGACCGGGCTTCGTCGTCATCCTGGAAAATCTACCGGACACTTCCGGCTTCGACAGCGGCGACCGCTCGCGGTTGCTGGATGTCTTTCGCGATGCCGCCGACTTCTTCTACGAGGAGAAGACGGCGTTTCGCGTGTTCTATTCGGTGCGCAAGGTCTAGGACATCATCGTCGCCCGCGATCATCGTCGCCCGACATCATCGTCCCGGGATCGTCATCGCCCGGGATCGTCATCGCCCGGGATCATCATCACCTGCGGTCATCGACGCGCGCAGCCGGCTGCCGGCGCTCGACGGCGAGGCCGTGATCAGCGCGTTCCGCGCAGCAGTTGCTCGAGCATCGAGCCGATATCGCCGAAGCCGTTGGCCGGCGGCTTGCCCTCGGGCGTGAGCCGATCGACGACGTCGGGCAATACCTGCGCAACCTGGTTACCGGCTTCGGCGTCCGAAATTCCGAGCTGACGCGCGAGGTCGGCGATCTGTTCCTTGCCGAGCATGTCCTGCAGTTGCTCGCCGTTGATCTCCTCGTTGCGGCCGGTGCCCACCCACGAATCGAACGCCGATCCCATGCCGCCGCGCCTGAATTGCTCCATGATGCCGTCGAGTCCGCCGCTGCCGGCATTGGCCTCGCCGGACTCGGCAGTTTGCGCACCGCGCCCGAGCATGCCGCCGATCGCCCTGCTGGCGAGCATCCCGAGCACGGCCATCAGGATCGGATTCATGCCCCCGCCGCCGGGGCTGCCGGATTGCCCTTGGCGCGCGCCACCCAGAATCCCGCCGAGCACGTCGCCGAGTCCGCCCCCCGCAGACGGCCCGGCACCCGGGCGACCGCCACCGAGCACGTTGCCCAGGCCGCCTTGGCCGCCGGCGATGCCGCCCAGAATCTGATCGAGCAATCCCATTTCGTCACTCCTCCTCGGCACCGCCTGCTGCGGTCCTGGTTTCGCGCGATTCGGCGATCACTGCAGATCGCCCCACCGTGCCTGGATGATAGCCACGGCCACCAGCGCCGCGGTCTCGGTCCGCAACGTCCGGGGCCCGAGGCCGACGACGTGGAAGCCCTGATCGACGAACAGTTGCGCCTCGTCGGGGGCGAAGCCGGCCTCGGGCCCGCTGGCGAGCCAGACCGTACGCGGTGCGGCTCCGTCAGACGAGAGGCTCGCCGCCAGTGATGAGGGTGCCCCCGGCATCAACAGTAGTCGCAGGGTCGCGGGCCCGCGTGGCGCGTCTTCGCGCTCGAGCCATTCGGCCGGCGTCAGCGGCGGGTCGAGTCGTGGAAGGCGATTCTGGCCACACTGCGCGCAGGCAGCCACGGCGATCCGGCCCCAGTGCGCCAGCCGACGCTCGATTCGATCGGCGGGCAATCGCGGCGTGGCCCGCATCGACTGCAACGGCACGATATGACCGACGCCGGCCTCGACTGCCTTCTCGATCGTCCAGTCCATCCGCTCGCCGCTGCTGATCCCCTGGCAGAGGCCAATCGCAAGCGGCGGTAATGGCTGGGCCGGCAGAACCGACCTGATTCGCGCCCGGGCCGGCCGCGTTCTTGCCACCTGTCCGGGAGTTGCCCGCTGCAACTCCGTCATCGCGCGGTCCGGTTTCGACCCGGCGACTGCTTCGGCGGGCTCGAGGATCGCGATCGCCGCACAACCGGTGCCATCGAACAGCTCGACGGCATCGCCGGTCCGGCGCCGCAGGACGGTCACGAGGTGGTGAATCTGGTCGGGCGCGAGGTCGACGACGGCACCGGAGCCGCTGTCATCCCAACCGCCGGCGACGTGAACGCGGGGCGTCACGCGATTCGTTCAGCGAAGTACGCCGGCAACGTGAACAGCGCCGCGTGGAGGTCGGCGTGATAGAGACGCAGGCCACCGATCGCGCGGGCGGCCATTCGCTCGCGCAGCAGCGCCACGTCGATCGCGCACGGATCGCGGTCGCGGCTGGCGATGGCGAACGCCCAATAGCTCCCATACAGCGGTACGTAGGTCCCCAGCGGGCGCACGATCGGGAAGACTGCTTGCAGCCGACGGGCGATCGTCACCACCTGTTCCATCGCATGGACCGGTGAACCGAGGTGCAGGCTGATCGTCCCGCCGGGTGCGAGCCGCTCGGCGAGACGCGCGAAGAAGGCCTCGGCATAGAGCTTCTCGGCCACGGTGTCGGGATCGGTCAGGTCGAGGACGACGAGATCGTAGCAATCGCCGGAACGTGCAACGAATTGCGCACCGTCCTCGATCCGGATCTGCAGCCGCGGGTCGTCCAGCGCCCCGCGATGGACACTCTGCAGGTGACGGCGCGCCGTGGCGATGACCGCCTCGTCGAGTTCGACCAGGTCGATCCGCTCGATCGACGGGTGCTTGAACAGTTCCTCGGCCGAACCGCCGTCGCCGCCACCGATGATCAGCGCGCGGCGCGGCGCCGGGTGGCAGAGGGCGGCCGGGTGGACCATCGTCTCGTGATAGTGGAACTCGTCGCCCTCGGATGTCATGTAGCGATCGTCGATGCGCATCACCCGGCCGAACGGCCGAGTCTCGATCACCTCGATCCGCTGGTGGGCACTGCGCCGTGTCTCGATCAGCCGTCGCGGCCGCAAGCCGAAGGCGGCGTCGTCGCTCAACCACTCGAGGAGCGGCGCCGGCTCCGCTTCGCCACTTCGCGTATCGATCCCCGCCGTGCCCGCCGCGCCGTCCCGGTCGTCGCTGCGATCGGAGACCGACCCGCGTTCGAGCCGCTTCAGCTTCCGCTCCTTCGGCGCGAATGCGGCTGCAAGGCCGTCGAGCAGCGCCTCGGCCTGGGCCGAGTTGTCGCGACTGACGTTGCAGACATAGACGTCGAGCGTCACCGCGCCCAGTTCCGGCCAGGTGTGAACCGCCAGATGCGATTCGGCCAGCAGCACCATGCCGGTGACGCCCGCCGACTCGAAGGCGTGGAAGCATTCGCCCACGGGCGTGAGCCCCGCGCGCTCGACGAGCGCGCGGCACAGGGCGGCGAGGCGAGGAGCACTGGTCATCAATGCATCCTCTCCTTCGCAACCGTAAAGATCGGCGGTCAGATGAAGGCCACGCATCGTCGTTCAGCGCTTTGGTGAGCCAGTATAGCCAAGGGGCTTCGCGCGCTCCTCGCGGCGCGAACGGGTCTGCTACCATCGTCGGCTTTCCCGATCCCCCGGACGAGCGAGCCGTTGAACGCTTCAGACTCTGCCGTCGTCAGAGGCGCCGATCGGGCACTGCCCGATCCCCCGACCGCCGAGCGCATGGCCGACGCCATCCGCGCGCTGTCGATGGACGCTGTCGAGAAAGCGAACTCGGGCCACCCGGGTGCGCCGATGGGCATGGCCGAGATGGCGGTTGCCCTGTGGGCTGGTCACCTGAAGCACGATCCGCGGCAGCCGCAATGGTTCGATCGCGATCGTTTCGTGCTGTCGAACGGCCACGGCTGTGCACTGCTGTACATTATGCTGCACCTGAACGGTTACAACGTGTCGATGGAAGA
>JBEVJQ010000091.1:0-3467 GCA_040510055.1 Burkholderiaceae bacterium
AGGCGCTCGCCACGCGCAGGTCGATGTCGCGACCGACTGTGGCGGCTGCTCGTCTCGCTGCCTCGATCATCGCTTCCGAGACATCGACGCCGGCGATGCGCCCTGCGGGGCCGACTCGATCTGCCAGTTCGACACAGATTTCACCTGCGCCGCAGCCGACGTCGAGCACGGCGCTGCCGGGTACCAGATTCAACAGTCCGAAGCCTTCCTGGCGATAGTCGGCGAGCCGGTCCGCCATCAGCGCGAGATAGTCGACCAGGTCGCCTGACCTCCCGCTGCCATCGACATCGGAGAACCCCGTGGTGGTCGACATCGCGTCCCCAATCCGTTGTTGTTTGGTGTTGACCGCGGACTGTAATGCCAGCGCGAGCGGGCAAGGCAGGAATTGGTCGCCCGCCGGCTTAGAGGGCAATTCAGCGGTGGTTCGTGGTGCTCGCCGGCACCAGCGTCGCGAGCAGCGCGAAAAGCGCCGCTCCAGATAGCAGCAGAAGTGCGCGGTCCCAGGCGGCTGTGGCGTCGCCGCTCGCCCGGCCGAGATCCAACACCCACCCCACCAGTGGCTGCAGAATGCCAGCGCCGAGAAAGATGCCGGTGTTCACGACCGAGGTCGCAATACCGGAGTACTGCGGCGGATTGGTCTCCTTGGCGATGGTCCACGACAGCGTGAATCCCGGTATCAGCAGGCCCATCAGCAGAAACCACGCGAGCGTGGCCCACAGCGGCCATTCGACGTTCAGCACCCACGGCAGCCACGAGAGCGTATAGAGCACGACTGCAGTGCGCATGACGCCGAGCCGGCTGCCGAGGCGATCGGAGATCATGCCGATCGCCATCGAACCGAACGCCACGCCGAGCAGCAGCAGACTCGAGTGCTGAGCCGCCACGACGCGCGACATGCCATGCCTTTGCTGCAGGTAGGGCACGGCCCACAGGCCGGCGAAGGCGAGGAAGCTGCCTCCGACGCCGAGATTGACGATGAAGGGCGGCCACGTCGCCGGATTCGCGAGAACCCGCGTGACTGCCCTCCGCCAGGGCACCTGCCCGACCGTCGCGACTGTGCCATTCACCGGCGCGAATCCGAGCTCCTCGGGCCGATCACGGACGCGCAGCCAGGTCGCCACCGCCAGCAGTCCAGACAGAATCGCCAGTGCCACGAAGACGGCGCGCCAGGACGCCTGCGTGACAACCCATGCGAGCGGTGCGCCGGCGACGACGGCACCCAGGTTGCCAGCGAACATCGTCACGCCGGCCAGGGTGGCGAAACGCTGCGGGGTGAACCAGACCGCCGACAGTTTGAGCACCGAGATGAACGCCACCGATACGCCGATGCCGACCAGCGTGCGTCCGATCGCGGCGACCTCCCACACCGGTGCCAGTGCAAACAGCAGCGAACCTGCCGCCGCGATCGCCGAACCGGCGGTGAGGATCCTGCGTGGGCCGAGGGTGTCAGCCAGCACGCCGACCGGGATCTGCAGCACCGTATAGACATAGAAGTACGTCGCAGCCAGCGTGCCGAGCACGGCGCTGCCGATGTCGAACGCGCGGGTCAGTTCGCCGGCGATTGCCGCCGGTGCGGTGCGATGGAAGAACGACAGTACGAAGCTGGCGAGAGCGAGCCCGAAGACGACGCGACGGGCAGCGGCGAGCGACGTCACCGAAGGATCGTGCGCCGGTTCAGTGCGCAGGCGGAGCGCGGAAGTAGCGCGGTTCGACAAACAGCGAGTTGAGTTCGACGCGCTTCACTTCCGGATGGTCGGGAATCGCGTACAGCACCGGGGTGATCAGCTCCTCGAACAGGCCGCGCAAGCTGCGCGCTCCGGACTTGTACTCGATCGCGAGGTCAGCGATTTCCTCGAAGGCGCGCGGGGCGACGACCAGCTCGACGCCTTCCGCCTTGAGGATCGCCTGGAACTGGCGGTAAATGCAGTTGCGCGGCTCCGTCATGATCTGCACCAGCATGTCGCGCGTCAGGTCCTGGAAGCGCGCGACGATCGCGAGTCGGCCCGTGAACTCCGGAATCAGGCCGAACTCGACCAGGTCGGTCGGCTTCACTCGCGCATTGAGGCGCGTGAGTATCTTCTGGTTGTCGTCGCTCGAGGTGGCGACGAAGCCGAAGCCGTGGCTCTGCGACATGATGACGTCGAGCCCGACGAAGGCGCCGCCGCAGATGAAGAGCACATTGGTCGTGTCGAGGTACTGGCCGCTGCGCAGGCGCACCGGCGCGCCCTCCATGATCTTCAGCAGCGCATGCTGCACGCTTTCGCCCGATTGGCCGCGCGCAGCCGCATCGGCGGCGGTGCGCAGCTTGTCGATCTCGTCGATGAAGACGATACCCTGCTGGGTGCGTGACACATCGCCTTCGGCTTTGTCGTGCAGGCGTTCGAGGATGGCCTCAATCTCGTCGTTCACGTAGCGCGACTGCGCCAGCGACGTCGCGTCGGCAGTCACGAAAGGAACCTTGAGCAGTCGCGCGAGCGACTCGCAGACCAGCGTCTTGCCGGTTCCGGTTGGCCCGACCAACAGCACGTTGCTCTTGGTGATCTCGAGGCCGTCGAGCTGCGAGCGTGCGATCTTCTTGTAGTGTGCGTACACCGCAACCGCGAGGATGCGCTTCGCATCGTCCTGCCCAACGACGTACTGGTCGAGGTGCCGGACGATCGCGCTCGGGGTCAGGTGGCTGTCGAGAAGTGCCATTGAGTGTCGATCGGGTTCAGGAACGTTCGGCATAGCGCCAGCCGATCTCGGCCAGGGCGCGGGCATTTTTGCCGGCCTGCATCGCGTTGTTGGACGAAGCGAGTCCTTCGGTGGCGCGTTTGTACACGCCCTGCAGGATCGCGGCTATGCGGAACAGGTTGTAGGCAAGGTAGAAATTCCAGTGTTCGATCTTGCCGCGGCTGGTTCGCTCGGCGTAGCGGCCGATGTAGTCGGCCTCGGATGGGATGCCAAGCGCGGCATGGTCGAGCCCCGCGATGCCGCGGAACGCTCCGGGCGGGATGTGCCAGCTCATGCAGTGATAGGAAAAATCCGCCAGTGGGTGGCCCAGCGTCGACAGTTCCCAGTCGAGGATCGCGATGATGCGCGGCTCGTTCGGATGGAATATGAGGTTGTCCATGCGGTAGTCGCCATGCACGACGGTCGTCTCGTCGCTGGGCGGTATATGCGCCGGCAGCCAGTCGATCAGTCGGTTCATCGCATCGACGGGTTCGGTTTCCGAGGCGCGGTACTGCTTGCTCCAGCGCCCGATCTGCCTCTCGAAGTAGTTGCCGGCCTTGCCGTAGTCCGCAAGGCCCGCGCGCTCGATGTCGACCGTATGCAGCCGGGCGATCACGCGCGGCTCGGTCGCGTGGAACACGAGGTTGTCGAGCCGGTAGTCGCCATGCACGACGGTCGTCTCGTCGCCCGGCGGGATGTGCTGCGGCAGCCAGTCGATCAGGCGATCCATCTCCTCGATGCGTTCGGTTTCCGAC
>JBEVJQ010000092.1:0-9114 GCA_040510055.1 Burkholderiaceae bacterium
GAAAATCCGCCTCGTCGACGTGATTCCCCCACCCCGGGCAGGCGGATCGCGGCCGGCAGCCACCGCCCCGTCCGGGCGCCGCCACCGCCGCCGACCGGCGCTGGCCGCGATCATGGCGAGCGCGCTGGTGGCCGGCGGTGCGGGGCTGTCGATGACCGGCGCCGTCGCCCAGGCCGACCCGAGGCCCTCGGCCGCCGACGGCGTCCAGCCACGGGGGGATCGCGGCCGGGCGATGATCGACCGCCCCGGGCCCGCCGACCGGACATTCCTCAACGACACCGTGGTCCGACTCGAGACCAAGGCCGTGGCCGACGCCGAGAGCAGTCGTTCGCTGGGCCAGCGGCGCAGCGGTACCGGGGTCCTGATCGACAACTCGACCGTCCTGACGATCGGCTATCTATTGCTCGAGGCCGACGAGGTCGAGATGGTCACGCCCAGCGGCAAGCACATCCCGGGCAGCGTCGCCGGGTACGACCCGGTGTCCGGGTTCGGCCTCGTTCGCAGTGCCGTGCCGCTCGACGGCCGCCCGCTCGAGTTCGGCGACTCGGATGCGATCGGCGAGAAGGAACGGGTACTGACGCTGGGACACGGCGAACCCGAGGCGACCGAATTGCTGGTCGTTTCGCGCAAGGAATTCACCGGCAGCTGGGAGTACCAGATCGACAGCGGGATCTTCACCTTCCCGCCGGTCAACAACTGGAGCGGCGCCGCGCTGGTCGACCGTGGCGGCAAGCTCGTCGGGATCGGCTCGCTGATCGTGAATGACGCAGCAACGGTCCAGCGCGGCGTGCCCGGCAATCTCTACGTACCGGTCAACTTGCTGAAGCCGATCCTGGCCGATCTGCTGGCGACCGGCCGGCGCAGCGGACCGGCGCAGCCCTGGCTCGGGCTCTCGACCGAGGTCGTCCAGGGCAACCTGATGGTCTCGCGGGTGACCAGTGGCGGGCCTGCCGATCGGGCCGGGCTGGCGGCCGGTGACATCATCGTCGCCGTCGACGGCGAGAAGGTCGGGAGCCAGTCGGACTTCTACCGGATCATCTGGAAGAAGGGGCCGGCGGGGGTGACCGTGCCGCTGCGCGTCCTGAAGTCCGGTGACGTTCGCGAGGTCGCGGTCCAGTCGCGCGACCGGATGGACAGCCTGAGGAAACCGAGCGGGATCTGACCGGCGTTCGCCGCCGTCACCGACCGCGACCGGCCGGCCGTTGGGGCGGGCGGGGCACCGGCCTCGGGTTGGGCGCCGGGCTCAAACGGCGCGCAGGCTCTCGACCCGGATCTGCTCGGTCAGTCTTGCCTTGTGGTCGATGAAGGCTGCAGTCGTCTTGATCCGGTAATCGCGCGGATGGCCGAACCGCACGGCCTCCTCGTGCTTGATCCGACCGGGGCGCGCCGTCATCACGACCACGCGGTTGGCCATGAAGATCGCTTCGTCGATGTCGTGGGTGACGAACAGCACCGTCTTGTTGTCCTTCTCCCACACGGACAGCAGCAGTTCCTGCATCAGTTCGCGCGTCTGGTGGTCGAGCGCGCCGAACGGCTCGTCCATCAGCAACACCTTCGGGTCGTTGGCCAGCGCGCGGGCCAGCGCAGTCCGTTGCTGCATCCCGCCCGACAGCATCTTCGGATAGTGGCCCTCGAACCCCTCGAGCCCGACCTGGCCGATGTAGTGACCGGCGATCCGCCGTTGCTCGGCGGCCGGGGTCCCCTTTTCGCGCAGGCCGAAGCAGATGTTCTGCTCGACGGTCAGCCAGGGGAACAGCGTGTAGCTCTGGAACACCATTCCGCGGTCGGGACCCGGTCCGACCACGGGCACGTCATCGAGCAGCACCTGGCCCGACGAGGCGGTCTCGAGGCCGGCGACGATCCGCAGCAGCGTCGACTTGCCGCAGCCCGACGGGCCCAGGATGGTGACGAAGTCATTGTCGGCGACCTCGAGCGAAGTCGCTTCGAGCGCCCGCACCGGGTCCCGGCCACCGACCCCTTCGAACACGCGCGCCACCGCGCGAATGGCCAGGCGCGCCACTACTGAAGGCTCGCCGTGGGGGATGGCCGTCGCGTCACTGGCACCGGCTTGTTCACGGGAGTAGCGGTCGCGCCACTAGCGCAGGCTCGCCCAGGGGAACAGCCGGCGGTTGACGGCCTTGAAAACGAAATCGGAGACCAGCCCGATCAGGCCGATGACGATGATCCCGAAGATGATCTGGCCGGTGGCGAGCAGCGCCTGGCTGTCGGTGATCATGTGCCCGATCCCGGACGACGAGCCGATCAGCTCGGCCACGATCACGTAGGTCCAGGCCCAGCCGAGCACGAGCCGCAGGATCTCCGCGATCTCGGGCGCGGCGTGCGGCAGCAGGACGCGCGTGACCATCGAGCGATCGCTCGCGCCCAGCGTGTAGGCGGCCTCGACCAGGTCGCGGCGGGTGTTGCCGACGGCCACGGCCACCATCAGCACGAGCTGGAAGAACGAGCCGATGAAGATCACCAGCAGCTTCTGCAGTTCGCCGATACCGGCCCAGAGGATCAGCAGCGGAATGAACGCCGAGGCCGGCAGGTAGCGGGCGAACGAGACGAACGGCTCGAAGAACGCCTCGATCGGCTTGTAGGCGCCCATCAGCGCCCCGAGCGGCAGCGCGAGCACGGCTGCGAGCACGAAGCCGCCGACCACGCGCCAGATCGTCATCCCGATGTCGCCCGCGAACCCCTGGTCGACCAGCAATTCGCGGCCGTCGGCCAGCATCGACAGCGGGTCGGCGAGGAAGGTTTTCGAGACGAAGCCGCCGAGCGTCGCGAACGCCCAGGCAGCGACGAAGAGGACGAAGAAGGCGACGCCGAGCAGGAGCCGTTGCCGCGGGCCGACCGCAACCAGCGGCTTCACGACGCCGGCCCGGATTACTGGACGAAGCTCGCGTCGATGATGGCGTCGAGGTCCGGCACCTTCTTGATGATCCCGGTCTCGAGCAGCAGGCCGGCGGCTTCCTTCGAGAACGCCTGCAGTTCGCCGGCGAAGAACTTCCGGTTCGCGGCGCGGTCCTGCCAGCGCAGGTACGAGGCCGACTGCTTGAACTTCTCGCCGCTCTGCTTGACGTCGGCGCCCATGATCTCGTACGACCTGGCCGGCTCCTTGGCGATCAGGTCGAGCGCCTCGAAGTAGCTGTCGGCCAGCGCATTGACGGCCTTGGGATTGTCCTTGATGAACTTCGGCGTGCAGCCGAAGGTGTCCATGACCATCGGGTAGTCGAGCGTCGTTGCGATGATCTTTCCGGCATCGGGCTTCTCGCGAACCGACGACAGGTACGGTTCGTAGGTCATCGCCGCGTCGAGCCCCGACTGCCCGGCGAGGAACGCCTGCGCGGCCGGATTGGGCTCCATGTTGACGACCTTCACGTCCTTCACCGACAACCCGTTCTTCTTCAGCATCCAGGCCATGGTGAAGTACGGGGCTGTGCCGGGGGCCGACGCCGCGACGGTCTTGCCCTTGAGGTCGGCGATCGCCTTGACGTCGTTGCGAACGACCATCCCGTCGGCGCCGTAGCTCTTGTCGAGCTGGAACAGCTGCCGGGTCTCGACGCCGCTTGCATTCCAGACGATCCAGGTCTCGACCGTGGTGGCCGCGCACTGGATGTCGCCGGAGGCGATCGCGAGGTGCCGGTCCTTCTGCGGGATCTTCTTGATCGAGACATCCAGGCCGTTCCTCTTGAAGATCCCCGCCTCGGCTGCCAGGGTCAGCGGGGCGAAGCCGGTCCAGCCGGAGATGCCGATCGCGACCGACGTCTGCTGGGCCATTGCCGGCGCACCAGTCAAGAGGGCGGCGCAAGCCGTCGCGATCGTGGCCAGCACGGCGGAGGCACGGCTACAGGGACGTTTCATGGCGGGCTCCGGAAGGCGTGAGGACGAATGGGATGGGGCACGGTTGGTGCCGCTGCGCCATCCTACTTGGATACCAGCCGTCCGGCTCGCCGCTCGCCGCGACCGTCCCAGCTGCGCGCCGGGGCGCCGGCCTCGCGACGCACGCCGCCGGCCGACTCGACCCAGCGATAGAGCACTGCGCTCGCCAGATTGCAGGCGAGCCAGGTAGCAACGAGCCCGGCGACGGCCACGGCGACCGAAACCGAGCCGAGCTGGGCGAACACGACATTGCCCAGCAGGCAGATCGGGTAGTGGATCAGGAACAGCGCATAGGACCGGCGACTGAGCGCGGCAACCGCGGGCGAAGCGAGCCAGCCCCAACCGCTTCGCGGCGCGAGCGCGAGCAGCAGCGCGACCGCGACCGCGACGAACTCGCGACTGTCGGGATCGGCGAGCAGCGCCACACCACCGATCGCCATCACCACCGCTATCCACTCGGAGCGCGCCGGATGCAGCCGTTCGGCGTGAAGGCGGTCGCCGTCGCCAGCCGTTGCGACCTCTCGCGACCAGCGTGCGATGACGCCGAGCCCATAGGCGCCGAAGAAATAGATCGCATAGCGATCGAGCCCTTCGAACCGGCTGAGGACGACCCAGCTCGTCAGGGCGAGGACGAGAACCAGGGAGCTCGCGATCACGGCCGCGCGGATCCCGGCCTCGTCACCACTCCGGCCGACCTCGTCACCGCTTCGGCGAGCATCACCGCTTCGCCGAGCGTCACCGCTTCGCCGGGCATCAGCGCTTGGGCGGGCATCACCGCTCAGGCGGGCGTCACCGCTTCGGCGGGCGTCACCGCTTCGGCGAACAGCGCCGCTTCGGCGAGCAGCGCCGCTTCGGCCAAGGTCACCGCTTCCGGCAGCTTCCCTTCTGCTTCGGCCCGCGGCATGCGCCACCCAGGCGATCGCCGCCAGCAGGAGGTAGAGCTGGATCTCGATCGCGACGTACCAGATGCCAGCCGACAGCGCCGGATACCCGAGCAGGTCCTGGAGCAGAAGCACGTGCGCCACCAGTTGGCCCGCGCCCGGCGCCAGCGGCGTGTCGGCATCGGCCATCCAATGCCGGGCGATCGCCGCGGCCAGGATCGCGACGACCAGCGCGACGAGGTATGCGGGAGCCAGGCGTCGGTAGCGACCGATGACCAGGGTCAGGAAGTCGCCCGCGCCCGCGATCACCACCGGCCGGCCCGGTCGCGGCAGCAGCTTCCCGGCAGCCAGGTAACCGCCCACGACGAGGAACGCGTAGACAGCGGCGCGCCCGTCGCGGATCAGCCAGTCGAACAGTTGCTCGAACCAGGGACGGCAGGCGCGGGCCATCGGGCCGTAGAGCACGAGGTGATGCCATACGATCACCTGGGCCGCGAGTGCCTTGACCAGATCCACCACCGGAACGCGGCTGGCGTGCTTGAGCTCGATCGTCACCGTTGACGCCCCCCGGTGGGCCAGGGTGGCTCTCCTTGTCTCCCGCGTCGATTCTGCCAGCCGCTACCGGCTGGCGGGGTGAAGCTTTGCTCCGATTCCCCGTTTGTCATCTCCTGGACCGCGACTTTGTGCAGCAGCCCGGCGAACATGTGAAGATTGACGACGCCGGGATGCATCCGCCCCGGCGACAGCGGGAGCGCGCGATGAATGCACCGACCGGAACGGCCCGACTGGACCGGAGCGCGATAGAACCATGGAATGAGCGTAGCGGTGGTCAGCCACGCGTAATTCGAGCGCCGCGCGGTGCCGAGCGGCGGGCCCGGAGCTGGCAGACCGAGGCCGCTTTGCGGATGCTGATGAACAACCTCGACCCCGAGGTCGCGGAGAACCCGGCCGAACTGGTGGTCTACGGCGGGATCGGCAAGGCGGCGCGCAACTGGCCCGCGTTCGAAGCGATCGTCGCCGCACTCGAGCAGCTCGACGACGACCAGAGCCTGTTGATCCAGTCGGGCAAGCCGGTAGGGGTGTTTCGCACCCATCCCGATGCGCCGCGGGTGCTGATCGCCAATTCGAATCTCGTCGGCAAGTGGGCCAACTGGGAACACTTCCACGAACTCGATCGCGCCGGCCTGATGATGTACGGCCAGATGACGGCCGGCTCGTGGATCTACATCGGCTCGCAGGGCATCGTCCAGGGGACCTACGAGACCTTCGTCGAGCTGGGCCGCAAGCACTACGGCGGCGGTGACGCGAACAACTGGGCCGGCCGCTGGATCCTGACCGCCGGGCTCGGCGGGATGGGCGGAGCGCAGCCGCTGGCAGCGGTACTCGCCGGTGCGTCGTGCATCGTCGTCGAGTGCCAGCAGTCGCGAATCGACATGCGGCTGGCAACGCGCTATCTCGACCACCAGGCGTCCGATATCGATGCGGCGCTGGCCATGCTGGCCGATGCGAAGCGTGACCAGCGCGCGATCTCGGTCGCGATCCGCGGCAACGCGGCCGAGTTGCTGCCGCAGTGGCTGGCGCGCGGCATCCGCCCCGATGCGGTCACCGACCAGACCAGCGCGCACGACCTCGTCAACGGCTACCTGCCCATCGGCTGGACCGTCGATCGCTGGCTCGCGGCGCGCGCCTCGGGCGATCCGCAGCAGCATGCGGCGATCGCCGCCGACGGGTCGCAGTCGGCGGCCGAACACGTCGCGGCGATGCTCGGCTGGCATGCGCAGGGCGTGCCCGTCATCGACTACGGCAACAACCTGCGCCAGGTCGCCCACGACGCCGGCGTGGCCAACGCATTCGACTATCCCGGTTTCGTCCCGGCCTGCATCCGGCCGCTGTTCTGCGCCGGCAAGGGGCCGTTCCGCTGGGTCGCGCTATCCGGAGATCCGGAGGACATCCATCGGACCGATGCCAAGGTCAAGGCGCTGTTCCCGGAAGACCGGCCGCTCCACCGCTGGCTCGACCAGGCCCGCGACCGGATCGCGTTCCAGGGGCTGCCGGCGCGGATCTGCTGGCTGGGCCTGGGCCAGCGTCATCGCGCCGGGCTCGCGTTCAATGAAATGGTCGCCCGCGGCGAATTGAAGGCGCCGATCGTGATTGGCCGCGATCACCTCGACAGCGGCTCGGTGGCGAGCCCCAACCGCGAGACCGAGTCGATGCGCGACGGCAGCGACGCCGTGGCCGACTGGCCACTGCTCAACGCGATGCTCAACGTCGCCGGTGGCGCAACCTGGGTCTCGATCCATCATGGAGGCGGGGTCGGGATCGGCTATTCGCAGCATGCCGGGGTCGTCGTCGTCTGCGACGGGACCGATGCCGCGGCTCGGCGAATCGAGAGGGTGTTGTGGAACGACCCGGCCACCGGCGTCATGCGCCACGCCGATGCCGGGTACCCCGATGCGATCGCCTGCGCCCGGGCCAACGGGCTCGACCTGCCGATGATCACCGGCGCGTCGTCCGAATCGTCGCCTTCGCCATCCGGGTCAGCGAGCGCGCCGTAAGGTCGGACGACGAGTGCCGCAAGGCGGCCGGAAAGTGCCGCAAGGTCGCCGGCGAGTGCCGCAAGCCGGCCGGGCGAGTGCCGCAAGGCCGGTCGGCGAGTGCGCCGGCACAGTGTCGCGTAGCGCGCCCGCGGGCGTAGACCGCTTGCAACCGATCGGCTGAATGATCCGGACAGTGAGCAAACCTCGATGCCTGGTCCTGCCCGAGGCAGGCTTCACGCCGGCGGCGGTCGACGCGGTCCTCGACGGACCGGTCCGCCTGGCGCTACCCACGGGCTGGCGCAAGCGCGTCGCCGCTTCCGCCCGGGCCGTGGCACGGATCGTCAGCGACGGCTTGCCGGTCTACGGGATCAACACCGGCTTCGGCAAGCTCGCGCAGCGCTCGATCGCGCGCGAGGCGCTCGCCGAGCTGCAACGCAATCTGATCCTGTCGCACTGCGTCGGCGTCGGCGAGCCGCTGCCCGATCGCGTGGTGCGACTCGTGCTCGCGCTCAAGATCGCGAGCCTCGCCCGTGGTCATTCCGGTGTGCGCATCGCGACCGTCGAGGCACTGCGTGCGCTGCTCGGTGCCGATGCGCTGCCGGTGATCCCCTCGCAGGGGTCGGTCGGCGCCTCCGGCGATCTCGCGCCGCTTGCCCACCTGACAGCCGCGATGATGGCGCTGGGCGAGATCCGGCTCGCCGGCCGTCCGGTTGCAGCCTCCGTGGCCCTGCGCCGGATCGGGCTCGAGCCGGTCGCGCTCGGCGCCAAGGAAGGGCTGGCGATGATCAATGGCACACAGGTGTCGACGGCGCTGGCGCTCGACGGCCTTCGTCAGTTGCGCGCCGTGTTCGCCGCGGCGGTCGTTGCCGGCGCCATGTCGGTCGATGCCGCGGCGGCATCGGACACGCCGTTCGACGACCGACTGCAGCGCCTGCGCGGGCATCGCGGCCAGCGCGACGTCGCGGCCTGCTATCGCGCGCTCCTCGCCGGCAGCCCGATCCGCGAGTCACACCGGACCGACGACATCCGCGTCCAGGATCCGTACAGCCTGCGCTGCCAGCCGCAGGTCATGGGTGCCTGCCTCGACCAGTTGCGCCACGCCGCCGGCGTGCTGGCGGTCGAGGCCAACGCGATCACCGACAACCCGATCGTGTTCCCGGATCGCGGCGAAGCGCTGTCGGGCGGCAACTTTCACGCCGAACCGGTCGCGCTCGCCGCCGACCAGTTGGCCATCGCGATGGCCGAGGTCGGCGCACTGTCGGAGCGGCGCGTAGCGCTGCTGATCGACTCGAGCCTGTCCGGCCTGCCGCCATTCCTCGTCCCCGACGCGGGGCTGCATTCGGGCTTCATGATCGCGCACGTGACGGCGGCCGCGCTGGCGAGCGAGAACAAGTCGCTCGCCCACCCGGCAAGCATCGACAGCCTGCCGACGTCGGCGAACCAGGAGGATCACGTCTCGATGGCGACCTTCGCCGCGCGCCGGCTGCAGCCACTGGCCGCGAACCTGCGCCGGATCGTGGCCATCGAGCTGCTGGCCGCGGCCCAGGGGATCGACCTGCGGCGGCCGCTCGAGACAGCGCCGGCAGGGCGGCCGGCGCGGGCGCTGGTCCGGCGTTGCGCGTCGTTCTACGCGCGTGACCGACTGTTCTCGCCGGACATCGAAGCCGTCGCCGCCTTGATCCAGGACCACGCCTACGTGCCGTTCGTCGGCACACTGTTCGACTGAAGGCTGTCAGGCGAGAGCCGTCCGACCGACGGCCATCCGTCCATCCGACCCATGGGGCAAGCCATGCTGCCGATACCCGACCCCGACT
>JBEVJQ010000093.1:0-5368 GCA_040510055.1 Burkholderiaceae bacterium
TCGGCGGCGATCGCGAGGCCCGCCGCCGTCGCTGCCCATGCGGCCACGGTCGACAGCCATGCCGCTGCAAGCTTGATCGCCGCCGGGCGCCGTCGGCAAGCGCCACCGGTCGAAACGAAATCCTTCATCGGCCGTAGAACTGGATCGACCATCGGACGAAACTCCCCTGATCCTGCGCCACCATGTCGGTGGCCTCGAGGGTCCACACGGCACCACCCGCGCCCACCACCGGTTCGTCGAGATGACGGACCGTGCCGAAGCGAGTCTCATCGTACCTGCCGCAATCGACGATGCGGCGGGAATCGTCGTAGCAGAAACGGGCATCGGCCAGTTCGCTGACGAGACCAGCCGGGCTGCGCAGCCGCAACCGCAGGTCACCGCTGCTCGGGTGCGTCGCGGTGAACCGGACAGTGACGAACTCGATCTGCCGGATCGCGCAGCCGGCGGCGTCGATTGCGCTGGCGACCGGACGCGGTTGTCCTGCGGCGAGATCGGGCAGCGCCGTGCCGACGTTCGCGCTGTACGGACCGCAACTGAGCAGTGATTCGCTGCCGCCCACCGAGGTCCAGGTCCGGGCCGCGGTCACGGCGGCCTGTGCATCGGCGACACCGAAGCCGTACTTGGGATTGAATGCGAGGCTGCCGGCGGGCTGCCAATCGGCGTCGGCGGCGTCGTTGCGCCGCGCGGTCCGTGCGAGGATCAGCCTCACGTCGCGCCACGTGAGGTTCGGATTGGCTGCCAGGATCAGCGCGGCGACGCCGGAGACCATCGGCGTGCTCGCCGAGGTCCCGGTGAAATCGTTGACATAGCCATCGGACAGCGCCGTGGTTCGGACGAACGACGCGGGCGATCGGCCCGACGATGGCGCGCAGACAAGTATGTTGGCGCCGCGTTCACCATAATATGGCTGCCTGCCGCTGCTGTCGGTGGCGCAGACGGTGATGATCCCGAGCTGGTTGACGTAGCCGTCGTAGTTCGAGTTCTCGCCCGAGCACTGGCCGGGAGTGAACGGATCGTCGGGGTCGTTGTAGCAGCCGCCATTGCCGCTGGGAAAGACGTAGATGACACCCTTGCCGCCGCGGCCGTGCTCGATGCCGTTGGCAATCGCCGTCTCGACGCTGGGCGGGGCCGGATGGAGGAATCCGTCGTCGTTCGATCCCCAGCTGTTGTTGTAGATGGAGTTGCCGTCGAGCGCGCGGTTCAGCGCATCGACCAGATCGGCGGTCGTGCCCGTGGTCAGGGCGTTATAGCCTACGAGTGCCGATCGGGGCGCGACACCGCTACCGCCCACGGCATCATCGTCGCGCGCGCTGGCAAGGCCGGCGACCGCGGTGCCGTGGCTCTCATTCGACGTGCATGGCATCGGGTAACTGCCGCCACGGCTGGCGGGGCGATAGTCATAGCTGGCGCCAGCGACGACATTGGGTGCAAGATCGTCGTGCGTGACTTCGATCGCATTATCGAGGACGGCCACGCGCACGCCTTCGCCACGGGTCGTGGGCCAGGCGGCGAGTGCGCGCAAATCCTCGCCCGCCGTACCGGTGACACGGCCATCGTTCGCGAGGTGCCATTGACTCGGAAGCAGCGGGTCCGCGCCGGTGCGCGGTGCGTCGTTGTTGGCGACGTAGTGCAGGGTGCAGCCCGAGTTGGCCAGGCCCAGGTCCGACGGCGGTTGCGAACCGGCCGAACCGGCCGGAGCCGGCGGTTGCGGATCGTCCGATGAGCCGCCACAGGCGACGACGATTGCCAGTACACCTGCCAGCAGTGCGGATGTCGCGCAATGCCGTCCCGCGACCGTCGAACGGACAAGGGACAAGAAACTCGATCGGCTCATTCATCGATTATCGGGCACAGCCGCCGTGAACGTGAACGATCGTCGCGCAATGGCGAACATGCGGCGATCGACGGCCGGACGCGGCCGTCGTCGGTCGGGTTGTCGCGTGGCCTAGTCGCGGCGCCCGGGCGGCAGCGATTCGACTAGAATCGGCCCCCTCCGCCAAGGCCGTCGGTCGTGCCAAGCCGTACGTCGTCGTTGGACAGATCCCGGACCACGTCCGGCCGCCGCAGCGCCGGCGGACAGAGCCAAACCAGAGGGCACAGAATGAACAAGAGCGAACTGATCGACGCCGTATCGAACGAGGCCGATCTCAGCAAGGCCGCGGCCGAGAGAGCGCTGAATGCCACGCTCGAGGCCGTGATGCGGTCGGTATCGAAGGGCGATCGCGTCACGCTCGTGGGATTCGGAACGTTCTATCCGAGCAAGCGTGCCGCCCGTACCGGGCAGAATCCGCGCACCGGCGAGAAGATCAAGATCGCGGCAGCCACGGTGCCGAAGTTCACCGCTGGTGCGGCATTCAAGGATTCGGCCAACCGCAAGCGCAAGTGATTCAGTCAGCCTGGCAATTACCGCCGTGACCATCAACCGATTGACGCAGGCCGAGGTTGACGCGGTCTGACCGATCGACGCCGTTCGACCGATCGACGCCGTTCACCCGATCGATGCAGGCTAACCGATCAAAGCCCTCTGTTCACGAAGATAGATGATCTGTTCCTGCCAGTAACGGCTCGTGTCGAACCATGGAAATGCGATCGGAAACGCCGGGTCGCTCCAGCGTTGCGCAAGCCAGCCGCAGTAGTTGATCATCCGCCAGGTCCGTAGCGGTTCGATCAACGCCAGTTCGCGCCGGTCCAAGGTCGCGAATTTCTCGTAGCCCTCGATCAGTTCTTCCAGATCTCCGCGCCGCGGCTCGAATTGATCGTCAGCGGACGGATCCGTATCCTGACCGCCGGCATCGGCCACCATCCACAGGTCCTGGATCGCCGGGCCACTGCGACAATCGTCGAGGTCGACGAAACCCGGGCCGTCCGCCGTCCATAGCAGATTGCCGGCGTGACAGTCGCCGTGCAGCCGCAGCGTTTCCACCGATGCGGCGGCGGCCTGCCAGTGCGACAGGCAGGCATCGAGGCACGACTGCGCGATCGTGGTCCAAGAGCGCTCGAGTTCGGCGGGCAGGAGCCCGCAAGCGTGGACGGCAGCGATTGCTCGGCGACCGTCATCGGCATCGAGCAGCGCGGGCCGCCGGCGAAACGGCGCCTCGCGGCCGACACGATGGATGCGACCGATGAATTGCCCGATCCGGTCGCGCATCTCCGGTCCGATGCGGCGGTTGTCGAGTTCGGGCGTGCGTCCGCGCATCCGCTCGAACAGGGCGAACCGGAGCCCGTCGTGATGCCAGAGTGAGCGCCCGCCGGAACCGGTGATCGGTGCGCAGACCGGTATCTCGGCGGCGACCAGTTCGGCCGAGAAGCGATGCTCCTCGTCGATCTGGGCGTCGGTCCAGCGACCGGGACGATAGAACTTCACGACCCGCGGCCGGCCGTCGTCGCAGTCGGCGAGGTAGACGCGATTCTCGTAGCTGTTGAGCGCCTGCAATCGGCCGTCGGCGCGGACCCCGGCCGCTTCGAGCGCGTCGAGTATCCGCGCGGGGTCGAGCGCGTCGAACGGCCGCGGTTGCTGCGCGGCGTCTGTCGCGCTCAACGTCGCGCCGCGATCAACTTTCGCGCAGCGTTCCGGCAGCCTTGGCGGTATGCGTGGCGATCGCATCCATCAACGCCGGGTTGAGGCAGTCGTAGGTCTCCAGCCCCTTGCTGCGCAGCGTGCTGCGCACTTCGTCCATCTTCGAGGGTGGCGTGCCGCTCTCGATGATCGACGAGACGAAGGCCGCGAAGCCCGGGCCTTCCCAGCCTTGCTGCGGCGACAACTCCGTATGGATGAAGTCGAAACCATGGAACGGGTGATTCTTGTTCTCGATCCGGCCGTACATGTGCACGCCGCACTTGCTGCACGCGTGGCGCTGGATCGCCGCCTTCTCGTCGACGATCTTCAACTTGTCCTCGTTGGCCGTCACCGACAACTTGTCGCGCGAGACCACGCCTACGACCGAGAATGTCGCACCTTCCGGCTTCCAGCACTTGGTGCAGCCGCAGGCGTGGTTGTAGGCGACTTGCGAGTCGACCTTGACCTGCACCTTGTCACTGGCGCACCGGCATTCGAGGGTCCCGCCCGCGAATCCCGAGGCACCCTTGGCAATGCCTTTGTCCACGGTGGGATGGATGGCTAGGCTCATGCGTACGTCCTCCGTTGTGGGAAAGCAGCGTCGCAAGGCGGTGCGGATGCACCGCCAAATTGCACTGTCGAAATGACCGGGGCTCGATCGTCCCCTCGGCAATCGGTCGTCGACGATGCTACCAAAGCGATCGTTACCGCGGAACGGGGCATCGGCTACCGCGTAAAGAGCGAGCGTTCGAGCCGAAGGTAAGTGTGGTGGACGTTGTGGCCGTGAACCGGTTCGTAGCGCGACCAACTGGCGAAGGCGGGCAGCCGGCCCTGCGCGCTGGCGTCGGCGAGCGATACCCCGTCGCGGACCAGTTGACCGACCCGTGCTTCGAGAGCAGCAAGGTAGCGGCCGCTGGCGGCGAGGTCGGCAACGGTGCCGACAGATCCGTGGTCGGGGACGACCAGTCTCGGCGCCAGCGCCGACAGGCGCTCGAGTGCGCGCTGCCATGCGGCGGGATCCGAATCGCGCGTCTCGACGACCTGGCGCACCATGACGACGCCACCGGCGAGCAGGACACCGCTGACCGGGTCGTGGAGCGCCACCGAGCCGGGGGCCGCGGCCTGCCCGAGGTCGAGCAACTGCAGGTCACGGCCGATGACGGCGAGGGTCCGGTTGCCATCGAGCCGCTCGTCGACCGGCGGCAGTTCGGTCCCGGCCATCGCATCGTCGCCCAGCAACCGCTGCAATTCCGCAAGGCAGCCGCCGCAGCGCGTGCGCATCGTCGCCTCGGCATCGCGGTGCATCAGGATCCGCGCGCCCCGGTCGCGGAGCGCCGTGGCGCCAAATACCAGGTCCTGCGCTGCCTGGCTCAGGATGACGGTGCGAATCGGTCGGTCGGTCCGCGTCCGGATCGCTGCGGCAATCGCCTCGCCCTGGCGTCGTGACGTCCCGCTGTTCCAGACCAGCACTCCGGCCGGTCCGACAACGAACGCGACGTTGCCGGTTCGCCCCTCGTTGCTCGCAGCCGGATCGGCCGATTGCCCGCCGATCACGAAGACGTCGGGCGCGATTTCGGTGGCGGTCAGCGGTCCTTCGGCCCTGGCGGGACGCGCTGCTGTTCCGATGACGCCCGGGAGCAACGCCAGGGTGAGCAGGGCGGCAGCAGAGAGGCGGCCGACGGCGGCGAACCGGGCTCGGGCCAGGCGTCGCGCCGTGGCGAAAGCGCTGTCAGCGCGGATCGGCGGAACCGCCTTCGGATCGCCCTCCGGGACCGACGGCGACCGACCCTTCGAATGCCAGATCCCTGTTGT